>JAOTWC010000011.1 GCA_029863105.1 Gemmatimonadota bacterium
GACGAATCCCCGCGCGGGTGACGCGCAGATCCTGAACCGCGTTCTGCTCAACCTCGTGTCGAACGCCGCCCAGGCGCTGCGGGAGGGAGGCAGGGTCCGGCTCGAGGTCTGGGACGGTCCGGACGGGACGCTGGAGGCATCTGTTACGGACAACGGGCCGGAGGCGGACATCGACCGGATTCGGAAGGCGCTTCACGCCGCGGTTAGAGGCGACTCGATCGCCGAGACGCGGGGTTGGACGCACGGGTTGGGTCTGTCGATCAGCGCGCGCCTCGTCGCGGCCGCAGGCGGGAGCCTGGACGTCGAGCCGGGAGAGCCCTGCGGAGCCCGGCTTCGGCTCAGCCTTCCGTTCGGCGTACTTTGAGGTGCTGCCCGCCGTCCACCCGTAGGATTTCGCCCGTCACGAACGTCGCCCCGGCCAGATAGACCACCGCGGCCGCCACGTCGGCCGGCTCCCCCACCCGACCCAGTACCGTTCTTCGAGACGCTGCCGCGTGAGCCGCGGCGTCATCCTCTCCATCGGGCAGCAGAACGGCGCCTGGTGCGACGGCATTCACACGCACGCGCGGAGCATAGGCTACGGCGAGGCCTTTCGTCAGACTGACCAGAGCGGCCTTGCTCGCCACGTAGGGGATATAGTTTGGCCAGGCCTCCGAGGCGCCCGTGTCCACGATGTTCACGATCGCGCCGCCCGTCGCACCTATCCGGCGGGCCGCCTGCTGCGCACACAGGAACGGCGCCCGAGCATTCAGGGCGAAGACCTTGTCCCAATCTGCGTCCGTCGCCTCCCGCGGATCGACCCTCGGGAAGATCGCCGCGTTGTTGACGAGCAGATCCAGACCTCCGAACACGTCGTCGGCCAGCTCGAAGGGCAGGGGGATCTGCGCGGGGTCCGCGAGGTCGGCTCTGACGATCTCAACCCGTGAACCTTGTTCGCTGATGAGGCGGGCCACGTCCCTGGCTTCGGCCTCGGACGAATGATAGTGCAGTACGAGATCGTAACCCGCCTCGGCCAGCGCCTCCGCGATCGCCCGTCCCACACGCGTGGCGCCCCCCGTCACAAGCGCCCTGGAACGCGCTGTCACGCGCGGGGCTCGCCCGCGAGGACGATCGCATCATCGGATGCCGCGTCGGCCTTCGCCGTGATGTCCACCGAACGCAAGGGAAGATGTCTCATCGCGAGCCTCCTTGGCTCCGGCCAGACGCTTGTATGTGCAGACTTGACCGGCCCAAACCTAACCGGTAGGCTGTTGTTCGTTGAGACTGATTATCAATGTCATCTACTGCGCGTTCGCGCCGTCCCGCACGCAGGGATCCACGCTCATGATGCTCGCCGCAGCCAGACTCTGTCCACTTGCCTTCCTCGCGTGGCTTGCCGGCTGGCAGGTTCCTGCCCGAATGGTGGAGCCCGCGGAGTGGTCGTGCAACGGCGACGCCGGGCCGCCGGTGCCTGCGATGGTATCCGTCGAGCGCGCGAACTGGCTCATGGGGACGGAGATGCGAGCCGTCGCCTGCGCCGAAACGCGGCAGATGGGGATAGCCGCGCTTGAAGCCGCGTTCGCGGCCATCCGAGAGGTAGAGAACCGACTCAGCACCTGGAGGCCCGATTCGGAGTTGTCGCGACTCAACAGCGCCGCACCCGGACACTGGGTGGAACTGTCCCCGACCACCCTCGCCCTCCTGGTCGAGGTCAGTGAGTGGTCGGTTCGGACACGGGGGACATTTGATCCGGCCGTTGGGGCACTCCTCGACGCGTGGGATGTGCGGGGTGCCGGACGCGTTCCGACGGATGAAGAAATTGTGCGTGCGCTCAACGCCACCGGGATTCGGCACCTCGACATCGATCAAGAACGGGGCCGGGTCCGGCGGTTGCGCGATATCCGGTTGGACGCCGGTGCGTTCGGCAAGGGTGCGGGCCTCCGGGCCGCCGCAGACGCTCTCCGTGGCGCCGCCGGTCTGCATACTGCCGTCATGGACTTCGGCGGACAGATCGAGATCGTGGCCCCGACCGGAGGGGGTGCAACGTGGGCGATAGACGTCGCAGATCCGAAACGGCGCGACAAGGCCGCGGCCAGGATTTACGTCGGTCCCGGATCAGTGGCCACGACCGGAGCATCGGAACGGTTCATCGAAACGGACGGACGGAGGTTCGGTCACGTGGTCGATCCCAGAAGCGGACGACCGGTTCCGGCCTGGGGAAGCGTCACCGTCGTCGCTTCGGATCCCGTGACAGCCGATGTCCTCTCCACGGCTCTGTTCGTCGTGGGCCCAGAGGAAGCCAGACACTGGAGCCGAACCCTCGAGGTTGGGGTGCTGCTGCAGAGCGGAGCCGGAACCGACCGCACCACGTTTCGTAACGAATTCCTGCATAGGTTGGAGAACCGAACTTCACAGGAGACCACGGAGTAGATGAGCCAAATACATCGCCGGATTCGCCGCCAAGCCCGAATCCTCCGGATGCTGGCCACTCTGCTGCTCGCTGCGGCGGCGGTTCCCTCGACTGCACGAGCTCAGGACATCGATGACCGAGTGCGCCAGTTGGAAGAGCAGGTGGCAGAGTTGCGAGGACTCCTTGAAGCGCGGGAGAACGCCGACCTGGCGGAGATCCGGCGCCAGATCGAGGCAATCACCACGGAAATCGAGATGCTTCGCCTCGGAACGGATCTGGTCCGGGCCGAGCGGAGCCGGTTCGGATTCGGACCGGCGGCATCGAAAGTTTACTCATCTCCGCATGGCGTGTCCCTCGGCGGATACGGCGAGACGCTGTACGAGAATTTCTCGGCAGAGCGGGAGGACGGCTCTCCGTCATCCGCGAGAGACCAATTGGACGTTCTGCGAGCCATCGTCTATGCGGGCTACAAGTTCGATGATCGATTCCTGTTCAACTCGGAAATTGAGTTCGAACACGCTTCTACAGGCAGTGCCGGCAGTGCGTCCATCGAGTTCGCCTACCTCGACTACCTGTTTTCGGACAGAGCGGGAATTCGGGCGGGTCTCGTGTTGCTGCCTCTCGGGTTCCTCAACGAGCTGCACGAGCCGACCACGTGGCTCGGTACGGAACGACCGGTAGTCGAGAGCCGGATCATCCCATCGACCTGGCGGGAATCGGGCATCGGAGTGTTCGCCGAGTTTGACGGACTCGAGATTCGCGGTTTCCTGGTGAACGGTCTGGATGCGGTAGGCGGGGGAAGCTCGGAGGCCGGCGGGTTCAGCTCGGCGGGGATCCGCGGCGGACGCCAGAAGGGCTCGAAGGCCGTGGCGGAAGACTTCGGCTTTGCAGCCCGGGCAGACTATTCCGGCGTTCCGGGGCTTTCATTCGGGCTGTCGGGATACATCGGAGAATCGGGACAAGGTGCCGAGAATCCCTTGCGTCCGGGCGAAGAACTGGGTGTCCGGACCCTGATTGCGGAAGGGCACGCCGCGTACAAGGCGAACGGATGGGATCTCCGAGCCCTCGCTGCGTCTGCCGACATCAGCGACGTGGCGGCACTGAACACGGTCCGGGGACTCGTCGGCAGCGAGTCGGTTGGCGAGCGTCTGACCGGCTGGTATGTCCATGCCGGTTTCGACGTGTTGCGCTCAGTAGATACCCGAGTGGAACTGATTCCGTACGTCCGCTATGAATCGGTGAACACGCAGGCGGACGTT
This sequence comes from Gemmatimonadota bacterium, assembly GCA_029863105.1. Taxonomy (GTDB): domain Bacteria; phylum Gemmatimonadota; class Gemmatimonadetes; order Palauibacterales; family Palauibacteraceae; genus JARFPW01. The sequence continues at coordinate 3,649 of JAOTWC010000011.1, forward strand.
CCGCTCGGATTCTCGGCCGATCCGGCGAACGATCTCGAAATCTGGACCATCGGCGCTGCTGTCCGACCGATTCCCCGAATCGTCCTCAAGGCCGACTATCAGCTGCAATCGAACCAGGCTCGGACCGGAGTGAACCAGTTCGACCTGTCACTCGGCTACATCTTTTGACCAACCGGAGGAACGGCGCGACCGGGGCGCTGTGCGCAGCGTGCCTTCTGTTCTCGGCAGGCGCCCTGCGACCTGTCCCGGCATCCGGCCAGGTGCTGCTGACGCAGGATGAAGCGCTCCGATTGGCGTTCCCCGGATTTGTCGAGGTCGAGCGCCGCACCGCGTTTCTCGGCGAGGTGGAGAGGGCCCGCGTGGCCGATCTCGCCGGCAGCAAAGCGAGTGGAGCGCTGGTGACGTACTACGTCGGTCGCACGCCGGATGGGCCGGTCGGTGTCGCCTACTTCGATGTCCATCGCGTCCGAACGCTCCCCGAGGTGCTGATGGTCGTCGTAACGCCAACCGGACGTATCGATCGAATCGAGATCCTGCGTTTCGCAGAACCGCGCGAGTACATGGCCCCGGCTGGTTGGCTGGAGTTGTTCGAGGACCACGGTCTCGTCGGCGACCTGGCAAACAAGAACACCGTGGCCTGGATTACCGGCGCGACCCTGACGTCGCGTGCCGTGACCGATGCGGTGCGGCGTGTGCTCGCCGTTCACGAAATCCTCGATCCGTTGGGTGACGGAACACAGTGAATCCCTTCGAACGATGGAATCTCCGACTGGCTTCGTTGGCGATCATCGTCTCAGGGTTCGCCCTCCTGTGGATGAAATACGGCCTCGAGAGCACAGACCCATTCGCCGTGATCAACCATCCGCTGCAGCCGTGGGCGCTGAAATCGCACGTGCTGGTGGCGCCGGCGCTGGTGTTCGCCATAGGCCTGATCGCGAGACGGCACATCTGGAGGCACCTCGTTCGTCGTGTCGAGCCAGGCCGCGGGACAGGGTTGGCCACGCTGATCAGCCTCGTGCCCATGGCGGCCAGCGGATACGCGCTGCAGGTAATCGTGTCGGAATCGTGGCGCACGGCCGCCGTCGTCACGCACGTTGCGTCCAGTGTGCTGTTCACGGTGGTCGTTCTGGCGCACTTTGTGTTGATGAGGGGCTACCTTCGCGAGCTGCAGGATGAAACTTTCTGCGAGCAGGTGCGAATGAAGGAGTCACTGGGGTTGGAGAGTGGGGAGCCATTGCGCTCTCGGAGGCAACCGTCAGCGGCGCCAACTGGGGAGATCGATGAACGAGATTCTACGGAAGGAAATCTGGCGGAAGCTGGAAGGACTGCCCGATGACAAGGCGTACCAGGTTCTCGACTACATCAATTTCCTGAGGAGCCGGTACTCTGAGACGGATGGGACGGCCACGCCGTTTCAGCGCTTCGGCGAGCTGGTTCAGGGAACGATGCGCAAGGGCAAGGTCCCGGCCCGCGCGCTGCGCGAGACGATGAAGGTCATGGGGACGGCGGATCGCGTTCTTGGCAATCTGCGTGAGGCGGGGCGCGAATTTCTCGTGGAACTCGAGGGCGGACGTCCCGAACCGTCGGCACCGGAGCCCTCCCGGGACCCTCCCGAGTCGAGGGAGATCATCGTCGAGTAGTGCCCGAAACCAGGTTGACGCCCCCGGGTCGGCCGCCTACCCTATCGCGATGAAGAATCAGTCGATTCGCGAGGCGCTCACTTTCGACGACGTTTTGCTCGTCCCGCGCCATTCGACCGTCCACCCCGCAGACGTAGATGTCTCATCCCGGTTCACCCGTGGCATCCGGCTGGCCAGCCCTCTCGTCTCGGCCGCCATGGATACCGTCACGGAGCACCAGATGGCGATCGCCATGGCCCGGGAGGGTGGCATCGGGATCATCCACAAGAACATGTCGATCGATGAGCAGGTGGCGCAGATCGATCGCGTAAAGCGCTCCGAGAGCGGGATGATCCTGGATCCGATCACACTCGGCCCGGAGGCGAGTCTGCGCGAGGCACTGTCGATGATGCGAGAGTATTCGATCAGCGGCGTGCCCGTGGTTAACCCGGATGGGCTCCTGGTCGGGATCCTGACGAACCGAGATCTGGTGTTCGAGACAGATCTTGATCGGCGAATCGCCGACGCTATGGTCAGCGAGGGTCTTGTGACCGCCCCGGTCGGCACTTCGCTCGAAGGGGCCGAAGACATCCTCCGCCACAACAAGATCGAGAAACTCCCGATTGTGGACGACCAGGGGCTGCTCCGCGGTCTGATCACGGTGAAGGACATCCTCAAGCGGCGTTCGCATCCCAACGCCTCGAAGGACGGACATGGGCGCCTGCTCGTCGGCGGGGCCGTCGGCACCTCCGGCGTGGAGCTCGATAGAGCCAGGGAACTCGTCGCCGCCGGGTGCGACGTGATCGTTATCGACACGGCACACGGGCACTCCGACGGGGTTCTCAAGGCAGTCGAACGGGCGAGGGCGAAACTCGGGGACGTGCAGCTCGTCGCCGGAAACGTCGCCTCCGCCGACGGTGCGAGGGCGCTGGCCGAGCGAGGCGTCGATGCGGTGAAGGTGGGTGTCGGGCCGGGATCGATCTGTACGACCCGCGTCGTCACGGGTGTCGGGGTGCCGCAGATAACGGCGATCATCGACGCCGTTCGGGGGGCGGCCGACACGCCGGTTATTTCAGATGGAGGGATCAAACAGTCGGGCGATATCGCGAAAGCGCTGGCGGCCGGCGCCAGTTCGTGCATGCTCGGGTCGATGCTGGCTGGCACTGAGGAGAGTCCGGGAGAAACGTTCCTGCTCGAAGGCAGGCGATTCAAAGTCATCCGGGGCATGGGCTCGCTGTCCGCGATGGAGGAGGGATCGGCGGACCGCTATTTCCAGGATGCGCTTTCTCCACGAAAACTCGTTCCGGAGGGAATCGAGGGCCGCGTGCCGTACAAGGGCCCGGTCGCCGATACGCTCTATCAATTGATCGGCGGACTGCGAAGCGGCATGGGATATTGCGGGGCAGAAGACGTCGAAGCCCTGAAAAACGATACGGAATTTGTAAAGATCACCTCTGGCGGGCTGCGAGAATCGCACCCACACGACGTCGTGATCACGCGGGAAGCCCCAAATTACAGGCTATAGGGACCCGGATGCAGTTGCTCGCACGGTTCTTGAGATCGAAAGCAGCAGTCGCCCAGTAATGAAGAGAGAAAAATGATACGAGGGAATCCCATGAGTCGCGTGCTGCTGCCTCTACTCGTTGTTCTGCCGTTCATCGCGGCCTGTGCGGGCGGCGTCGTCCCGGAGACCGCACCCGACGTGACCGGGGTCCGCGGCGATGGGCTGGCAAGCGGCCAGGTCGTGGCGGAGACCGGGTTGCCGTCGGTCGACGACGCCGTCGTGGATCAAGCGGCAACAGAGGCGGAGCAGGCGATCGAGATCCTCGATGAGACGACCCGCCGCGAGTTCTATGCGCTGTTTGGCGGCGATCCGTTGGGCCTCACCGAGCGTCCCCAGAACGCAGCCGTATATGAGATTCCGCTCGAGATGAACGAGCACGTCGAGCGCTGGATCGAGTACTTCACCACGGGGAAGGGCCGTGACCGCTTCGCCATCTACTTGGAGCGGTCCGGCAAGTACGAGGCGATGATCCGTCGGAAGGCCCGGGATGCTGGGCTTCCGGAGGACCTGCTCTACCTGGCCATGATCGAGAGCGGGATGAACCCGAACGCCTACAGCCGGGCCCGTGCCGTGGGCCTGTGGCAGTTCATCACGGGGACCGGGCGCGCCTACGGCCTGGAGGTCAGCTACTGGGTGGACGAACGACGCGATCCCTTCCGCGCCACCGACGCGGCGATCGCGCACCTGGGCGACCTCCATGAGAAATTTGGCTCATGGTACCTGGCGGCGGCGGCCTACAACGCGGGAGCCGGCCGGGTAACTCGAGGCATCCGTCGTACGGGCTCCACCGACTTCTGGGACCTCGCCGACGCCCGGGTGTTGCGCAGCGAGACGCGCAACTACGTCCCGAAGCTCATCGCGGCGGCCACGATCGCGCGCAACGCCGAGGCCTACGGGTTCGGTGACATTGTGCCGGCTGCTCCGGACGAGTTCGATGTCGTCAAGGTGCCGGGGGCGACGAGCTTCGACGTGCTGGCGGACGCGGCGGGAACCACGGAAGGACGGATCCGGGATCTCAATCCGCAGTTTCTCAGGCAGGTAACTCCCCCGGACCGCGAAGTACAGCTGAGGGTCCCGCCGGGTCGGGCCGAGGTGTTCGCGACGAACTACGCAATGATTCCGGAGTCGGAGCGCGTAACCTGGCTGGAGCACCGGGTCACCCGGGGTCAGACACTTGGTGCGATCGCGAACCGATACGGTACGTCGGTCGTCGCGATCCGTGCGGCCAACAACAATGTGAGCCCTCGCCGGTTGCAGATCGGACAGCGTCTCGTGATCCCGAGATCAAGGGCGGCACGCGCCGCCGCGACGAGCGGAGAGCGCACCGTGAGCACTCCCGCCCCGCCGCCGACCGGTCCACTCACGATCACCGTGCGGAGCGGCGACACGCTGTGGGCGTTGGCTCGACGCTATGGCACGTCGACGGGTAGTCTGATGGCGATGAACAACCTGGGATCGTCGGTGATCCGCCCTGGAGATCGGATTACGGTCCGTCGGTGACGAACATGCAGGCCTGTAGTACCGGTCAGACAGGCAGAAGCGAACCGGCGGGGAGTCGGGGAGGGCCGGCGATCGGGTAGACGACCGCGCCGCGTGTTTCACCGATTGCGTTACGCGGATCCACGATGATCGACGCATGCTCGGTGACGAATCCGTAGTCCACCACCCTGTGGTCCGTCGTGATCACGACGGCGTCCGCCGCGGCAAGACCTTCTGCTGTCAGATCCGAGCACTGCAGCATGGACTCGTCGAGTCGCACCTGAGCCACGTAAGGGTCGTGGTATTCGATGGTGGCACCCCGCTGCCTGAGCAGGTGAGCGATGTCGAACGCCGGGCTCTCTCTGACATCGTCCACATCCGGCTTGTAGGACATGCCCAGCAGGAGCACGCGACTGCCGTTGACCGACTTATTCACGCGGTTCAGAGCCTCTGTGACCCGCTCCACCACGTAGCGCGGCATCTCCGCGTTGATCTCAGCGGCCAGTTCAATGAACCGCGTCCGGTAATGCAGGGTCTTCATCTTCCAGGCAAGGAAGTGCGGGTCGACCGGAATGCAGTGCCCGCCGAGGCCCGGGCCGGGGAAGAACCGCATGAAACCGTAGGGTTTCGTCGAGGCGGCGTCGATCACCTCCCAAACGTCGATGCCCAGTCGATCCGAAATCACGGCCATCTCGTTCACGAGACCGATATTGACCGCACGAAAGGTGTTTTCCAGGATCTTCGTGAGCTCCGCGGCCTCGGGAGACGAGACCTCCACCACCGTTTCGATCGCCTCCCCGTACAGCGCGACCGCGAGACGGTGGCATGCCGGAGTCAGACCACCGACGACCTTCGGGGTGTTCCCGATGTGCCAGGTAGCGTTACCCGGGTCCACACGTTCAGGGCTGAACGCCAGCCAGAAATCCTCCCCGGCCACGAGGCCGGATTCCTCCAGCATCGGTAACACCATCTCCCGTGTCGTTCCGGGGTACGTGGTGGACTCGAGAACAACGAGCTGCCCGGGTCGGAGGTGCTGCTTGACTGCCTCCGTTGCCGACAGAATGTACGACATGTCCGGATCGTCGGTCTTGCTCAGCGGTGTGGGCACGCAGATCACGACGGCGTCCGCTTCCGCCAGCCGGCCCGGGTCGACGGTCGCCTCCAGCATTCCGGACCGGGTCAGGCTTCCCAACCGTTCGCTCGTGACGTCGAGAATATGCGAGCGCCCGCTGTTGATCCCCTCAACGACGCTTGCACTGACGTCGAGGCCAATCGTTCGAAGCCCGACCTCGGAGAAAGCGACACCAAGGGGCAGTCCCACGTATCCCAGGCCGATGATACCGACCACAGCGTCGTGAGACTGGATCCTGGACAGCAGAGCTTCGTGTCGCGACATCGCCGGCAACGTCTACTCCGACCCTAGAATCTGGCGCGCGTATCCGTTGGCCGGATCTTCGCCGCGCGCCATGATTCCGCTCACGACCCCCGGGCCTCGATTGTACGCGAGGAGAGCGAGGCGCGCGTCGCCGTACTGGTCCAGCAGCATTCGCAGGTAACGGAATCCCAGTCGCAGGTTCGTGTCGCGGTCGAACAGATCGCCTTCCGCCAGACCCGGCTCGAGCCAGTTGGCAGTGCTCGGCATGACCTGGGTGTAGCCTACGGCGCCCACCGGGCTGATCGCCCGTCGGCGGAACGAAGATTCCGTCGCAACCAGTCGGAAGGCGATATCCGGATCGAGGTCCTCCCGTTGGGCGGCCTCTCGAATCGCTTCCGCGAGATCCGCGGGAATGCGAAACGCAGACGAATACTCGTGAACGACGCGCAGTTGTTCCAGCTCGGTCTGCAGCTGCGACACGTCGCTGCGGGCATCCCTGATCTCGGCACGCGCGGCCGCCGCATCGGTCTCCAGAGCCTCAAGTCGCGGTTGCACCGCGGCGCGCGTGCCGGCCGCAGACAGTGCCGCGATGCCGAACGCCGCCAGCAGGCCGACCACGGTGCTGCGTCTCCTGCTCGCCGATCGGGCCGAGCTCGGCATGCTGTCGAGCGGGGCCGGCGGTTCGGCGCGGTTCGGCTTGTTGGGCTGTCTCGCGATCATCATCTATTTGTCTCCCGCCATGTATTCGCCGGCCGTTACGCCCGCGGATCCGCCAAATCGTCCGGCCTGCGCCAGACGCCGCTGCGGCCGCCCTGCTTGGCGACCAACTGAATCTCGCCGATCTGCATTCCGCGGTCCATACCCTTGCACATGTCGTACACCGCAAGCAGTCCCGCGCTGACCCCGCACAGGGCTTCCATCTCGACGCCCGTACGGGCTTCCACCGACGTTTCCACACGAATCCGGATTCCCGGCAACTCCGCATCCAGCTCCACTTCCACTGCCACGGAGTCTAGCGGCAGGGTGTGACAAAGGGGGATCGTGTCCGCGGTTCGCTTGGCGCCGCCAATCGCGGCCAGCCGCGCCACGGCCAATACGTCTCCCTTACTCATCCCGCCTGCGCGGATCGCGAGCAACGTCTCCCGCTCCATCCGGATCCTGCCTTCCGCCGTCGCCCGACGGCGGGAAACCGGCTTGTCGCCCACGTCCACCATTCGGGCGTGCCCATGTTCATCCAGATGTGTCAGCGGTTCGCTATCCATGAACGCTCCGGTTACCCGGGCCCGGAACCCACGTTCCGCGCCATTGCGGTCCGTGGGCGCAACTCACGCGCCAGGTCGCTCAGCAGAACGGCAGCGATTGCCTGCGGGTTTCCGTTCCCGGAAGCCGCCAATCGCCCATGTTCCACATGGTCTAATGCGAGGAGCAGCTGATCGGGAGTCACGCCTTCAATCCCCGGCAGCCGACCACGTACGTCCGAATGCAACGCGAAGTCCACAGATTCCACCCGGATAGTGATGCATTCGCGCAACACTTCCTCCACGCGGTCCAACGTCCCGGAAAACGGTCCCCTCGCTCCGCTGGGGGGAAACTTCGCAGCAGTCGCAAACCGATCGGCAGCCGATCCCGACAGGGCGGCGCGTACGAAATTCCAGCCCTCTTCCGCCAAAGCCGGATCCGCCTCAGCCATGCGAAGTGCCAGGCCGACAGCCCCCTGGCTCCGGCGGGCAAGTGCGCTCGCCACCGTGCGGTCCATCCCCAGTTCACGTTCCAGAAACGCCTCTGCCAGCGCCGGTTCAGGGGACGTAACACGTACCGCGAGCGACCGCGACAGGATCGTCGGGAGCAGCGACCCGGGACGGCTTGAGGTCAGGATAATCAGCGTGTCGGGCGGTGGCTCCTCCAGCAGCTTCAGGAATGCATTGGCAGCCTCGGGACTCGAGGCCTGCGCGACCATCCGTTCGGCGTCTCCGACGAGGAACACGGAAGAGACCCCCATCGCCGGTCGGCGCGTCGCACGCGAACGAATGTCCTCGACCATCGCCAGGTAGATCGCGGCGGACGTCTCCGGCGTCGTCACGGCAAACGGATCGGCGCGTCGCGCGTCGAGAACCTCCAAGCGCGCCTGCTCGAACAGTTCGCGCCTCTTTGCCGGCGTGTGGCTACCCTTGGGGGACGGCAGAGGGAAGAACCAGTGAAGATCAGGATGCCGCAGGCTGCCAACCATGCCGCATGCACGGCACGTTCCGCACGGCGGCTCGTCCGCCGATTCACACAACACCAGCGCAGCGATCCAGAGTCCCAGACGCTGCTTGCCGATTCCGTCCGGCCCATGGAGGAGCAGGCTTTGGGGAAGGCTTCCGGCCCGAGCTGCAGTTCGAAATCTCCGCTGCAGGTCATCGTGGCCGCAGAGCGGGGGCAGGGAAGTCACGAGCGGCTTCTCAACCAGGGTACGGGATCCACGAGGCGAGGATTGTTGTCGCCGTCCGGCTCGTGAATCTGGAACTCGATATGTGTTCCCTCCTCCGAATTCTCATCGCCGCCTACGCCCCCGATGACCTGGCCCGCCACGATACGATCGTCCATGCGGACGCGCAGATCCTGCAAGTACAGGTAGACGGACCAATACCCGCCCCCGTGATCGACGATCACTGTCTGGCCGAGCAAGTCCCTCGAGCCGGCCCAGGCAACCTGTCCGGCCTCGACCGCCCGCACCAGGGTGCCGCGAGGAGCTCCGATGCCGATCCCGTCCCAGCTGCCCACTCCACCCGGCTTCGTATCCCTGAATCGGTAGACTATCGTGCCCTCGACCGGCCAACGGAGCTGGCCGAGATCCGCGGTGGTTACGGAAGATTCCGATACGAGACCGGCCAGGCGCTCCGCCTCCCGGCGAGTCCGTTCGAGCTCTGCGATCAGGCTGCCCAACCGCCGTTCTTCTTCCCGCAGTTCGCTGATGCGATCCTCGGCTTGCGTAACCTGCGAGCGGACGTTTCGAAGCCGTCTCTGTCGCTGGTCCTCGCGCAGTTCCAGGTCTTCAACCTCGCGCCGCTTGTCCGCCCGCAGAGTCGCCAGACGGGCGTACTCGTCGGCCAGCCGTTCACGCTGATCCGACAGGCGCTCCGCGAGGGTACGGACGTCCTCGACGAGAATCCGATCGTACAGAGCGACGAGGTGGAGGTATTTGTATCGGCTGATCAGGTCCCCGAACGACTCGGCCTGGAGCATCACCTGCAGAACGTGAGTCCGGCCGCGCTGGTAGATGTTCCGCAGTCGTTGCTGGAGCTCGGTGCGTCGAATCACCAGCTCGTCGCGCGTGGCCAGCATGTCCCTCGTGGCCTCGTCGACACTCAGCGCGTACGCATCGATCTGAACGTCGAACTCCGCCAGAGCACTGGTCGATGAGCCGATCCGCGCCTCGATGTTCAGGATTTCATCACCAACACTGCGGATCTGTCCGCGCATCTGGGTCGCCTCGCGAGCCAGACGATCCTGTTCCTGCCGAATTTCCTCGAGCCGGTCCTGGCTGCGCCGGATCTGTTCGCCGATGTCATCCTGCCCATACACCAGGGGCGGCATCGATAGAACAAGCAGAAAAGCGAAGATTCCGGCGCGCCTCATGTGCAGTTCAGAACACATCGATCTTCTTCAGCTCACGCCGGACCGCCCGTGTCGCCGCCAGCATTCCCAACAGCGCGGCGCCCAGCAGGCCGATTGCGACCCACCATGCGGGAACCCACTCGAGGGGCAGGAGGGTCGCGTTAATCGTTCGATAGGCGCCCCAGGTGAGCAGCACGGCGACACCTCCGCCCAGCAGGCCGGTGAACAGTCCCTCCGCCAGGAACGGTCGTCGGATGTAGGCCTCGGTAGCTCCCACCGTCTTCATGATTGCGATCCCCTCGCGGCGCGCCAGGATCGCCATGCGAACGGCGATGCCGATGAGGAGGATCGCTCCGAGGGCGAAACTCGCACCCAGAAGCAGCACTCCGCCCCCCACGACGCGCCGGATGCGGTACAGCCGGTCCACCCACTCTCTCCCGTAGCGGACTTCCTCCACGAATCCGTAACCCGCCAGTCTGGCCGCGACCCGTTCCGCATCCGCGGGGGTGCGGGAACGATTCTGCAGCTGCACGACCAGGGAAGCCGGAAGCGGGTTCACCTCGAGGTCGGAGAACACATCCGAGAACTCGGGTAGCTCTCGTGAAGCCCGAAACAGAGCCTCGACCTTCGAGATGTACGTAACCGATTCGACCTCCGGATACCCCTCGACCTCGGCCCCGGCGAGTCCGACGAGTTCCTCGTCCACGCCGTCGCGCAGATAGGCGACCACCTCGACTCTCGACTCGGCACCTGAAAGAGCCTGGTCGACATTGTGCGCGGCGACCCCGAACAATCCGATGATGAACAGGCTTACACCGATCGAAGCGATCGACAGGCCGCTCAGCAGAGGGGCCCGCCGCATACCGGCGAGTGCCTCCCGGACGCTCCTCACGAGTCGGTCTTCGCGAAGGGGTCGAATACGACCGTTCCG
>JAOTWC010000341.1 GCA_029863105.1 Gemmatimonadota bacterium
CGAGTGCTTCGGCAACACCGGCCGAATCGTCTCGAAGGCGTCGAATGTCGAGCAACTGCCTAGGCTCCGGGTTCGACGTTCTGACGTTCGCAATTCGGATTGACCACATGCCGGAGCGTGGCGACGGCTGGAACGCCCTCGATCGCCACGACCTCGAGCTTGCCAAACACCCGGCAGCGAGCGCTGAAACCGGGATTTCTGCGGCTTCGCATCATCAGCACGGTCCCGGGTGAAATCGCTACCGGGTCATCTCCCGGATAGCCGCTGGACCGCACCTCCAACAAATCGTCAAACGCCAGCTCCGACGCATGGAACCCGGCATCCGACTCGAGATCGAGGACCGCTTCGCGGGCTTGAAGTGTCGGGCCCAGAACCGGGTCCACCGCGAACAAGAAGTCCCACGACGTCGAAAGGTCGGTTCGAACGGCAGTGCCGGTAAACAGATCGAAGGCCGCCGGGTCCAGCAAACTCCCGGCGATGAAATCGTTCAACTCAACCTCCTGTGGCTCCGGCACGGGAGCCAGTATCGGCTCGAACGGATCGCCGCAGGTGGCGATCACAACCGCGAGGATCGGAGTTGAGATGAGGCGTCCAATATGGGTCACGAGTGCATTCCATCGGTTCAGGGTAACGGGTCGCGTATTATAGCATCGTTGGCCCACGGCGCGAGATGGTGCGGTCACCCCGTGTACGCCGTCGACTCATGGTATTAGGTTGGCCGCCATGGTCACCCCGAGCGCAGCCACGTCGACTTTCGCCGTCGTGCTCGCCGGAGGCATCGGATCTCGCTTCTGGCCGGCTTCGACGCCGGATCGTCCAAAGCAACTGCTGGCTCTTTCCGGGGACGTACCTCTGATCGTCGAGACCGTGCGCCGCGCGGAACACCTGGTCGGAGCTGAGAACGTCCGCCTCCTGACCGGGCCTGATATGGTATCCCCGTTTCAGTCGGTTCTTCCGAACTACACCGCTGAGCACTTCTGGATCGAGCCGGTCGCGCGAGGCACGGGCCCGGCGCTGACGTGGGCCGCTGCGCGTGTCGAGCGAGAGGCACCCGGGGCGATGATGATATCGCTGCACGCGGATCATCTGATTCGGCCCCTGGGTGCCTTTGCCGCGACGATCGACACAGCCCTCGAAGCGGCTTCGAAGCACGGCTCACTGGTCTGCCTGGGCGTCACACCCACACGGGCAGAGGCGGGGTACGGATACATCGAAATCGGCGAACAGATCGGCGACCACGTCCATCGAGTACACCGGTTTGTCGAGAAACCGGACATGGAGACGGCCCGATCGTATGCCGGGTCCGGCCGTCACTTGTGGAACACGGGGATATTCGTCTGGCGAGCGGCCGATTTCCTGCTGGCAGTCGAGCGCTGGTGCGTGGAAATCGGGCCTGCGATGACGGCTCTGGCGGCCGATGCCGAGACTTTCTTTGCGAAGGTCTCTCCCGTCAGCGTCGACGTCGGCGTGCTCGAAAGGGCGACGAACGTTGAAACGGTGATCGCGACGTTCGAGTGGGACGACGTCGGCACCTGGGAGGCCCTGGCCCGCACGCGTCAGCCCGATGCGGCGGGAAACGTGACGTCCGGCCACACGGCTGTCGTGGAGGGATCCGGGAACATCGTGTGGGCGGACTCCGGTAGAGTTGTCCTGTTCGGCGTGGATGATCTCATCGTCGTCCGTTCCGGCGACGAGGTCCTGGTGATGCGGCGCGACCTGGCCCCGCATCTGAAGCGGGCTCTGGGGCAGCTCGGGGAGGTCGGGGGGTGAGACTCTTTTTGTTTGACGACCGACTGGCCGATGCGTGGCAGCCGTTCGCACTGACGAGGCCCGTGGGTGAGATCCGCTTCGGAGCGATGACGCTCCGTGAGCGTATCGAGGGTTGGGCGGGACAGTCGGCTGAGGCCTCGTTCACGCGCCCGTGGCTCTCGGAGTTTTGCGAACTGGACGCGCCTCCGGCCTTGCCGCGCGGTGCCGTGCCCGGGCGAGGGCCGCTGCTGCTCATGTGCTCGCGCTTCGTGCCGTACGGTGAGGCTCCGTCACCAAATTTTTCTGAACCCGACGGGCCAGTCGTGTTCGTCTGCAGAGGCCAGATTGCCGGCTGTATGATTCCGGCCGGCGAGGACGTGCCGGACGGCGACTGGATGATGGATCCGGTTGACCTTGACGGCGCCGACACGATCGAGCTGCCGGGGCGGATGCTCGGCTCGGTGTGGAACCTGGTTGAGTTCGGGCCTGAACGACTGGAGCGGGACGTGCGGGGCCTGGCCGTCGAGCGGACGCAGACGGCTGTTCCGTCAGGTGTTCACGTTCTGGGAGACGGCCCGGTCGTACTGGGACACGGTGTGACGCTTGAACCGGGGGTCGTTTTGGACACCAGACGGGGCGGCGTGGCGCTCGGTGACCGGTCCGAGGTGAGATCCGGCACCCGGCTCGCTGGACCGTTCGCGGCGGATGTGGACTGTCGCCTGCTCGGCGGGTCGTTCGCAGGCGTCTCCGCGGGCGCG
>JAOTWC010000022.1 GCA_029863105.1 Gemmatimonadota bacterium
CACGACGACGCTCGGATTCGTGAACAAGGCACACGATGGATTCCTGGGTCACGCCGTCATCGGCCGATGGGTAAACCTCGGAGCCCTGACGACCAACTCCGACCTGAAGAGCACGTACGGAGCCATCTCACTGGGGGGTCCTGGCGGCCCCATTGAAACGGGATTGATCAAGCTGGGGTGTCTGCTGGGAGATCACGTGAAAACGGCGATCGGAACGCTCCTCACCGCGGGCACGGTGGTCGGTGCGGGTGCCAGTATTTTCGGCGAACGATCTGCGGGAAAATGGGTGGCTCCGTTTTCTTGGGGTACCGGGGCCGCCGCAGGCTCCTATGAGCTGCCGAGCTTTCTCAACACGGTGGAGCGCGTGCTCGCGCGGCGGGACGTTGAGGCAGACGACCGGGTTCGGGCGTGGCTGTCCGCCTGCTGGCAGCGTGCGGTGGACGAGGCTGGCGCGGGTTGAGGATTGCGTGTCTCGGGAGTGGGAGCCGAGGGAACTCGTTGCTCGTGGAAGCCGGCAGCACCGCCGTTCTCGTAGACGCCGGATTCAGCGGCTCCCAGCTCGCCCGTCGGCTGGACGCACTTGGATACACTCCTGGTCGCATCTCCGCGGTGCTCGTTACGCATGAACACCGGGATCACACGGGCGGCGTGGGCGTCGCCGCGCGAAGGTGGGGATGGCCCGTGCACATGACCGCCGGGACGGCGGCAGCCTGCGCAAGCCTGATGCGCGGCAGCGAGCGCTTGATCACCCATGCCCGCGACGCGCGCCTGGCGCTCGGACATCTGACGGTTCGGCTGGTGCCGACCTGTCACGACGCTTCCGACCCCGTGGCCATACACCTGGAAGATAGTCGGACTGGACTGACGGCGGGCGTGGCGACGGACATCGGCCGAGCGACGGCACCGGTCCGCGAAGCTTTTCGACGGTGCCACTTTCTCGTTCTCGAGGCCAACCATGATGAGGTGCGCCTTCGCGAGGCACCCTACCCGTGGTCGCTGAAACAGCGAATCGGCGGAAGCCGCGGCCATCTGTCCAATCGCCTGGCAGGTGAACTGGCGGCCGAGCTTTCCCACCCCGAGTTGGGTGGGATTCTGCTGGCGCATCTGAGCGAGGAATGCAACGACTCGGGCGTCGCCCGCGCGGAAGTCGAACGGGCGCTGCGGCGTGTGAAGTTCCGCGGACGCCTGGCGGTTGCCGCCCAGTCCGAGCCGTCACCCTGGTTCGACGTCGGGCCGATGGCTGCCGCCGCCCGCGACGACGGTCCGCAATTGCGGCTGTTCGGAGTCGCCACCTCTCCAGCCGGATGACCTTCCCCGCATCCTTGTGGACGCGGCGGGTTGACGCGACACCGGTCCAGGCGTTAGTTATTTTTAGGTTAGACTAAATTATTCCGGTGGACCGGCGCCGTTCGTCCGGCGGTCCACCCAAAGCCGACGGGGAGTCCACAACAGCGATGAATCCGGCAGTTGCACTCGTGACCTTCGTTCTTGCCTGCGTCGCGCTGGTGGTTCTTCTGTGGCCGCAGAAAGGGCTGATTGCTCGCCTGTCGAGCTTCCGGCGCTCGGAGGAGCGTGTCCTCGTCGAGGACACGCTGAAGCATCTATACAACTGCGAGTACGCCGGGCGTCGCGCGACGGAGGAAAGCCTCGCCGGATTCCTGGGCACGTCGCACGGCCAGGCCCTCCGGCTGCTGTCGCGGCTGGAGGAACTGGGCTTTCTCACTTTCGAGCGGCTGGATCCGATCCTGACGAGGGAGGGCCGGACCTACGCCCTCCGGGTTCTGCGCACGCACCGATTGTGGGAGCGCTACCTGGCAGACCGAACGGGCGTCGATCCGACCGAATGGCACGCGGAGGCGGACCGCCGGGAGCATACCCTGACGCGTGAGCAGGCCGAGCAGCTGGCGTCCCGTCTCGGTCATCCGCTGTATGACCCCCACGGCGACCCGATCCCGACCGCTGCCGGGGAGATCCCACCGATGGCCGGACAGCCGCTGGCGACCCTGGAAGAGGGTGCGATCGCCCGAATCGTCCACCTCGAGGATGAGCCACCGGAGTTGTTCCAGGAGATCGTGACGGCGGGCCTGGGTCCCGGAATGCGACTGCGGCTCCTGGACACGTCCCTGGATGCCGTCCACTTCGAAGCGGACGGGCGGGAGCACGTGATGTCTTCCGCCGTCGCAAGTCGGATCGCGGTCGAGCCGATAGAGCAGCGGGTCGAGCTCCCAACGCAGACGCTCGCCAACCTGCGGGAGGGCGAAACGGGTCGCGTACTCGGGATTTCACCGGCGTGCCAGGGACCGGCCCGTCGTCGGCTACTCGACCTCGGCGTCGTGACCGGCACGGAGATCCGCGCCGAGCTCAGGAGTACGACCGGCGACCCGGTGGCGTATCGGATCCGAGGCGCACTCATCGCGCTCCGTCTGGACCAGGCATCGCTGATCCGCATCACCCGCATCGGCTCGGCGCGGACCGCACCGCCGGACCCGCAAGCGGACGGCAGCCCCTCGGCGCACGAGAGACACGCGGCGGGAGGGGGGAAGTAGATGGCTTTCTCTTCGACGTCCACCTGTCACGGGTGCTCCACGGACCGGACGGAAGCGCTGGTCCAACTGGGGCTCAGCCCCGGACGATTCGACCAGTTGGTCGCCCTGGCCGGAAATCCCAACACCGGCAAGAGTACCGTCTTCAATGCGCTTACGGGCCTTCGTCAGCACACCGGCAACTGGCCCGGCAAGACGGTGGCCCGCGCCGAGGGCAACTATTCGTATGACGGGCAGCGTGTCAAACTGGTAGATCTGCCGGGCACGTACTCGCTCCAGGCGGGCAGCCCTGATGAAGAGGTGGCCAGGGATTTCGTGCTGTTCGGCCAGCCGGATGTCACCGTAGTCGTCGTCGACGCGACACGCCTCGAGCGGAACTTGAACCTCGTCCTGCAGATCCTCGAGATCACGGATCGCGTCGTCGTGTGCCTGAACCTGATCGACGAAGCGCGGCGGCACGGGATCTCGGTGGACGAGAGGAAGTTGGAGGCGCAACTCGGCGTTCCCGTCGTTCCCACGGCCGCGCGCAGCGGGATCGGCATTCCGGAGCTGCGCCAGGCCGTTCACCGGGTGGCTACCGGAGAAGTCTCCAACCGGCCGTACCGGATGGAAGACTACCCTCCCGAGGTCGAGGTGTCGGTCAAGCAGCTCGTGCCGGTGATCGAGGAGACCTTTCCGGAGCTGCCGAATGCGCGCTGGGTTGCACTCCGCCTCCTGAACAAGGATGCGCGGGTGGAAGAGGCTGTTCGCACCGGTGAAATCGGCCGACTGGAAGTTGACAGCTCGGCCGCAGCCGTCTCGCTGTCCACCGGCCGGGGAGGAGCGCGGGCCGGATCCGACGGGAGGCGGGGGCAAGTTTCTTCATACACGGAAGCGGCGGCGTACACCGCCGGCTCTCTCGCCCGGTCGGAAACGCTACCTGTCCAGGCCTCAACCGGAGAGCCGGTGCTCCGTAAGGCTGGCCAGCTCCGGTGGCAGCTGGGCCCCGAGTTCCACGACGCCGTGATGGGCCGGTTTTACGATACGGCGCACGCGATCGCCGAACGTGTCAGCGCCACGGGACTCCGGAAGGCGAAATTCGATGTGGACCGCGTGCTGGATCGTGCATTCACTAACCGCTGGATGGGCTTCCCGGTGATGCTGCTCATCCTTGCGGTCGTGTTCTGGCTCACGATTGCCGGCGCCAATCGGCCCTCCGGCCTGCTGATGACGCTGCTCGTCGATACCGTCCACCCGATTCTGCGAGACTTCGGAGCGGCGATTGCGCTCCCGGGGTGGCTGAACGGTCTGCTGGTCGACGGTGTCTATCTGGCGACCGCATGGGTCGTGGCCGTCATGCTGCCCCCGATGGCGATCTTCTTTCCCCTGTTCACGCTGCTCGAGGACTTCGGGTATCTGCCTCGCGTCGCGTTCAACCTGGACAGTCTGTTCCGCCGGTCTGGCGCGCACGGCAAGCAGGCGCTGACCATGTGCATGGGCTTCGGCTGCAACGCGGCGGGAGTGATCGCGACGCGCGTGATCGACAGCCCGCGCGAGCGACTGATCGCGATCATTACCAACAACTTCTCGCTCTGTAACGGACGCTGGCCGACTCAGATTCTCATCGCCACGGTGTTCATCGGGACGCTCGTCCCTGCACACTGGGCAGGACTCGTTTCCGCCGCCGCGGTGGTGGGGATCGCTCTGCTCGGCGTGTTCGCAATGTTCGTCGCCTCGTGGTTTCTGTCGCGCACCATGCTTCGAGGCGAGGCCACGACGTTCAGCCTGGAGTTGCCTCCCTACCGGCCGCCTCGCCTACTGCAGACGCTCTACACATCCGTCATCGACCGCACGCTGATCGTGCTGTGGCGCGCGGTGGTTTTCGCCGCTCCGGCCGGAGCCGTAATCTGGTTGGTCGCCAACATCTCGGTGGGCGACGCCAGCCTTGCCGAGCATTTCATCTCGTGGGCCGATCCGTTCGGACTCCTGATCGGGCTGAACGGCGTGATCCTGCTCGCCTACATCGTAGCGATTCCGGCCAACGAAATCGTGATTCCGACTGTTCTCATGCTCACGGTCCTTACGACCGCCACCCTGACGGGAGTGGGTGAAGGGACCGGAGTGATGTTCGAGAGGTCGTTTGGAGACGTGGGTGACATGTTGCGCGGTGCCGGCTGGACGACGCTGACCGGGGTGAACCTGATGCTGTTCAGTCTCCTCCACAATCCCTGCTCCACCACCCTGTATACGATTTACAAAGAGACCGGCAGCAAGAAGTGGACAACGGTGGCCGCGCTTCTCCCGCTGGCGATGGGATTCGGCGTGTGCTTCGTTCTGGCTCAGGTGTGGAGGCTGGTAAGCTAGGGGCCGGCTACGTCACCAGCCGGATGATGTCGTTGGCGATCGCCAACACCATCAAACCGAGTACGAACAGCATTCCTACCTGCGTGAGCCGGATGCGCTGCTCAACGCTCATCGCCCTGCCACGAAGCCCTTCCACGGCCAGGAACATCAGATGGCCGCCGTCCAGCACGGGGATGGGCAGCAGGTTCAGCACGGCCAGATTCACGCTGATGATCCCCATGAACGCGAGGAACGGAATCAACCCCGCCCGAGCGAACTGTCCCGATAGCTGGCCGATCGCGATGGGGCCGCCAAGTTCGCTCGCGGAATCCTGCCCCGAAAAAATGCGCCCCACGAATCGGCCGATCTCCGCCGCCCAGTATCCCGTCTGGCGAAGCCCTTCCCCCACGGCCGCCCCCAGCCCGAGGCGCCGGTTGACGCTGATCGCGGCCGAGAATGCGACACCGATCTGTCCCACGACCACGCTGTCCCCACTCAGCTCGTCGAAGCGTCTTACGCCCTCGGGCGTGATCACGTAGGTCAGCGTCTCCGATCCTCGCTCAACGACGACCTCGACGGGCTCCCCTGCCCTGTCCTGCAGACTGCGCTGGACGTCGCTGAAGTCCACGGCCCGCCGCCCGTCCACTTCAACGATCACATCCCCGACCTGCAAGCCAGCCGCCGCGGCCGGCATCCCCTCGGTTACATCGGCGACGATCGGGACGTTGATACCGGTCGAGGAGGCGACGACGGAGAACGCGGCCACTGCGAACACCAGGTTCATCGCGACGCCGGCGATGATCACCAGGAAGCGCGCCCATAGCGGCTTTTGATCGAAGTCGCGAGGTGACGGCGCACGGGGAGCGCTCCTCTTCCCCTCCAGCGGTTCGACAATCTCTTCGCCGACCATGCCTTCCATCTTCACGTAGCCGCCGAGCGGTACCGCCGAGATCACATACTCGGTCTCGCCCCGGGTGAACCCGAGCAGCTTCGGACCGAATCCGATCGAGAATCTCGACACCTCGATGTCGACGGCCTTGGCCGCCCAGAAGTGGCCCAGTTCGTGGACGAAGATCAACACGCCCAACACGACGATCGTGGCGGCTATGGTCAGCAGCATGCGGTAGTCAACTCCGTGCAGGTTGGAAGCTTGTCATTAGCACCCCGGCCGGTCCGGGCAGTTCCCGGCCGCCTCCGTGGCCCGGCGTCGTGCCTCGGCATCTGCCTCGACGACGGTCCGTACGCTATCGGCCGGACCCCCGTCCCACGAGTGCAGAACAGATTCGACGACTGCGGGGATCCCTGTAAATGACAGGGATCCCGCGAGGAACGCCTGCACGGCTACCTCATTTGCGGCACTGTACGCGGCCGGGGCGGTACCGCCGATCCGGGCGGCGGTCAGACCGAGATCGAACATCGGGAAGGCGGCTCGCCGCATCGTCTCGAACTCCAAAGGACCCGCGGCAACCGGGTCGAAGGGCTCGAATTCGTTTCTCAGTCGCTCCGGTGCAGACAGCGCATACAGAATCGGGATCTCCATCGTCGGAAACCCCATCTGGGCCATCGTAGAACCGTCCTGGAACTCCACCATGGAATGTACGATCGAACTGGGGTGCACCACCACGTCAATATTGCCTAACGCTATGTCGAATAATAAATGTGCTTCAATTACTTCCAGTGCTTTATTCGCTAGCGTCGCCGAATCCACCGTGATCTTCGACCCCATATTCCAGGTCGGGTGGACCAGCGCATCGGCGCAGCGGATGTCTGCGAACTCGCCGACGGGCATCTGCCGGAAGGGTCCACCGCTTGCCGTCAGAATCAGGCGACGGACTTCCCCGCTCGGCCGTCCCGCCAGACACTGGTGTATCGCGCTGTGCTCACTGTCGACTGGCAGGATGTCCCCGGTTCCATCCCGCCACGCCCTCACGACCAGCGATCCACCCGCGACCAGAGATTCCTTGTTTGCGAGGGCAAGTCGCTTACCCGCCTCGAGCGCCGACAGAGTCGCCTCGAGGCCGGCGGACCCTACCAGTGCATTGACCACGATGTCGGCTCGCTCATCGGCAGCCGCCTCGATCAGGGCCGCCGCGCCGTAGCGCCATTCGCCGGTCCACGATGCCTCGCGGCGCTGTCCGCTGTCCGCCAGCACGACGAACTCAGGCTCGAATTCCGTCGCGAGCAGGTCGAGGGCGTCGGATTGCCGACCGGCGCTGAGACCCACGACCCGGAAACGATCCGCGTGCCGTCTCAAGACATTGCAGGTCGATCGGCCCACGGAACCCGTCGCGCCGAGAACGACTACGCCCCTGCGCTCGCCCATCAGAGCAGCACGCTGAGGCCGATATGGGCCACGGGAATCGCCCACAGCAGAGAGTCCATCCGATCCAGGAGCCCTCCGTGGCCGGGCAGAAGATTGGACGAATCCTTGACGCCGCATTCCCGCTTGATGGCCGACTCCACCAGGTCACCCAGGATGGCCGCGCCCGCGATCAGCAGGCCCAGCACCGCCACGGGCAGCACGCCGAGCGCGGCAACCTCCGGAATCGCCAGACGCGCAATAGCCAGCGCGCCCACGGGCCCCGCCAGCAGCGCGGCGATGCCGCCTTCCATCGTCTTGTTCGGACTCACGACGGGAGCCATCGGACGCCGGCCGAACAGCCGACCGCCAAAATAGGCGGCCGTATCGGCCAGCCACGTGACACCGACCGGGAGGAAAAACAACGCTGTGCCGAGACGCGGGTCCGCGCCGGGCGTCTCACGCAGCAACAGTCCGTAGCTCAGCATGCCCCCGACGTACGCGGCGGCGGCGAAGCTCAGGGCCACGGCCCGAAACGGTCCTTCCAGAGGCCGAATCCGCAGTGTGGCCGCGGCGAGCATCACCAGCAGCAGCAGCGTAAGAAGCACGACGACGCCTTCGGCTCCGACGGCCCATGCGACATACGGAATCGCGGCTGCTCCGGCTGCGGAGAGCGGTCCAAGAAACCGATTCGCGCCTGTCCTGAGCATGCGGCCTAGCTCCCAGACGCCGATCGCCGCCAGCAGACCCAGTCCAGCGGCCATGGCCGCCCCGCCCCACCACGCTACCACCAGCACGATCGGAATGCCGATGGCCGCGACTCCGAGGCGACGAGCCAGGTCGACTCCCATCAAGAGGTCACTCCACCGAAGCGCCTCTCGCGCCCCTGGTAGTCGGCGACAGCGGCGAACAGATCGTCCCGTCCGAACTCAGGCCACAACACGGGCGTCACGTGGATCTCGGCATAAGCGATCTGCCAGAGCATGAAATTCGACACTCGCATCTCTCCCGACGTTCTCACCAGCAGATCAGGGTCGGGCCAACCCGCGGTGTAGAGTTCTTCAGAAAACCGGGCCACGTCGATATCGGATGGATCCAGCCGGCCCTCGGCCGCGAGCGTCGCGAGCCGTCGGGCCGCCGAAGCAATTTCGTCACGCGACCCGTAGCTGATCGCCACGTTGAGGTTCAACCGTGTTCCGGCGGCCGTCCCCGATTCAAGCACCTGCACAGACGACTGCGCTGCCGCCGGCAACCGCTCGCGATCTCCGAATACGCGCGTCCGCACTCCCTGACGGCACAGCTCGTCGATCTCTCGCTCCACGAATTCCTTCAGCAGGTGCATGAGAGCACCGACTTCCTCCTCCGGACGTGACCAGTTCTCGACGGAAAATGCGTACAGCGTGAGATTCTCGATTCCCAGTTCAAGCGCAGCCTCCACGGTGCGCCGCACCGCACGCATCCCTTCGCGGTGGCCTCGCCAGCGGGGCAATCCTCGCTCCGTGGCCCAGCGGCCGTTGCCGTCCATGATGACGGCTACGTGCCGTGGCAGGTTACGGGCTTGGAGATCTGCCAGTTGCGCACCTCCGGATGCACCACTCATGGTTCGATCTGCTCGTGATCGTGCAGGCGCAATAATTTTCGAGTGCCGCCACGCAAGCTGTACGCCTCGAATCCGGCCCGCTGCATCCGCTCGGCAAACCGCGCACTGACCATCCCTTGCGGGCAGACCAGAACGACGGGACTCGCTCGATCGAATTCGGCGAAGCGGGCTTCGAGGTCGTCCGGCTCATAGCGCACGATCCCCTCGATCGGCAGTGGAGATGCCCCCGGCTCCCGGAGATCGACGACGACGGCACCTTCCGGCACGTGATCCGTGAACAACCCAGCGGCGACGATGGCGTCCATTCGCAGGCCTCGCAGGCCCACATCTACGGCTTCCGATATTGCTGCCTCGAGGATCTCCGGGTTCAAGCCGGCCTCTTCCCTCTCCAGGGTCTCGGGACGCGCCCCCGTCGCTGTCCGGCCGTCGCTGATCAGGCAGTACTCGCGAACGCGGGCCGAGAGATCGTGCGTACCTATCTGGCGAGCCGCCTCAATGATCTCCTCCTTGTCCGATCCGATGAGCGGCCTCAGCACCGGCAGTGAGACGGCGGCGTCGATCGCCCTCAGGTTGGCCAGCGTCTGGGAAGATACTTGCCCTACCGCCTCGCCCGTCACGATCGCGTCGGCTCTGGTTCTAAGGGCGATGGCCTCGGCTGCCCGATACATCTGACGCTTCAGAGCCACTTGCAGGTACGAACTACTCACCACCGCCTGGAGCTCCGCCACGACGGGAGCGAAGTCGACGGTATACAGTCGGGGTCGTGTACCGTGGCTCCACTTCTCGGCCAGCAACTGTGCGACTTCCAGCACCATCCTTCGATAGGCGTCTCCACCCAGATTGCAGAACACATAGTCCAACGCCACGCCACGCCGGAGGAGTTTCCAGGACGAGACGGCTGAATCGAAACCACCGGATAGCAGGGATACGGCACGACTCTCGAGACCGAGCGGGAGTCCACCTGCGCCCCGCGACCGCCCGGCGAACAGGTACGCCTCGGCATCCCTGATTTCGACACACACTTCTACGTCCGGATGATCGAGATCGACGGTGGCATCGGCGTTGAGCGCTGCCCCCAGCCGCTGCATGACATCGGCGGAGCTGAACCGATGCTGGCCGCTGCGCCTGGCGCGTACCGCGTAGGTGCGGCCTTTGACGTGGCCACCGTAGAGTTCCCGTCCCCGGGCTACGATCTTGTCCAGGTCGGCCTCGATCACGTCATCGATCCGGGACCACGAGCTGAGTCCGAACACGCTCGCCAGGGGGTCCTCCACGATGTGGCAGTCAACCTCGACGAACAGCCGGCTCCACTCCTCCCGCACCGTGCACTCGCACCCGACAGCCTGGTACGCGTCCTTGATGTTCCGGACGAGCTTCTGCTGGAATCGGCGGCGCGTTCGCCTTCCTTTGATGGCCAGTTCGCCGGCCAGACGAAGCATGAGCAGGTGCGTGTCAGGCTGAGTCATCATGAGAGGCTACCCGAGTGGGCTCTCTGCGGGCCCACCGGCGATCGTGCCGTCAGGTTTGGCTGGTCAGACCCGTCGATCAGGAGTCCGCGCGTTTCGAGGGAATCCGGGCGGCGATCAGAGCCACGAGGATACCCGCGACCGGAATCGCCGTAATGATGCCGATCAGGATGAAGCTCTCCGGAATGTTCGACACGTCCAGGCTCCTGGGCCGGGTGACACTGAGATCCGGAGTCTCCGGATCCTGCGGGCAATTCTACCGCAGGTTCCGCGATTCGGGCAAGCGAGCCGCACTGTCCGGTTCCGGTACACTTGATCCCACTGTCGGACGGCGCCCCCCTCGCCGCACCTGCGGTCGAGTCGATCTAACATATTGTGAAACAGGCACTTCCGGTGTCGAACGTCCATGGCACGGCTGTTGCTCTTAGGGCAATCGCCTTTGTCACGCTTTGGGTCGCGAATCGCGGCTGCCTGTGAGGAATGATATGCGGTACGACAGGTCGAGTGACAACGAAGGACTGAGAACGCTGCTCTCCGCGGTCGTGATCGTGGTGGGGACGTGGTTGGCGGGTGAGGCCGGTCAGGCCGGCCTGGAGAGCAACGTATTTGAGGCGGCCGGGGACATCGTAGGAGTGTGGACGTGGGTCGCGGAATCTCCGGGTGATGAAGCCAGGAGCGGTACCCCGGTCGTCTCATTTTTCGAGTTCAAGCAGGCGGACTCGGGCCTTATGGCGCGTGTGCTGCTGCGACGCGCAGGAGGCTCCAGCATCGAACAGGTGACCAGTCTGAGTTTCGAGAACGGACGGCTGTGTCTCTCAACGGCCGGAGGAACTGAATTCAGCGGGCTATTGAGCCCGGATGGTCTGGCCATCGAGGGAACCATCGCCCGGAACGGAGTCCGTTCCGAAGCGAGTCTGGAGAGAGTTGCGACCCGAAAGCGGCCGCAGGTCATGGTCCCCCTGCGCGACGCCTAGGGTCCGACTCTCTGCCGTTGTTTGACGCTCCGGCGTTCCCTTCCGGGGACTCTGCAGCTGCGGTCGTCGTCTAGGCGCGGGATGTTCCTCGCCAGGCGGCGATCCGCCGCCGGACGGCCGGTGTCCTCAACAGCAGCAGGATCAACACAATCTGGGCGAATACGAGTGGTTCCTGTGTGTCCGCCTTGACCTTCCAGTAGAAGTGGAGCACACCGAGCAGGCACGAGATGTATACCAGCCGGTGGATCTTCGTCCAGCGCCTTCCGAGTCGGCGGATCCATCCCTTCGTGGAGGTTACGGCCAGCGGGATCAGCAGCAGCCAGGCCGCGAATCCCGACATGATGAACGGACGCTCGGCAATATCTTCGAGAATGAACGACCACGCGAAGAACTGGTCGAGGACGACATACGACAGAAAGTGCGCCGTCAGGTAGGTGAATGCACACAATCCAACGAAGCGTCGGTACCTGATCAGCCGGTTCCAACCCG
>JAOTWC010000257.1 GCA_029863105.1 Gemmatimonadota bacterium
AGGGCCGCGCTGCGATGGGAATCAGCAATTCCACTGGCTGTTCATCGGTGTGGGGAAGCACCTATCCCTACAACCCGTATCCATTCCCGTGGGTCAACCACCTCTTCCAGGACGCACCGTCGATCGCGATCGGCCTGTTCGAGGGCCAGATGCGGAAGATGGCCGACAACTTCGTCAGCGTCCGACGTGCCGAACTGCTGGTCAGCGGCGAGTACGAGGCAGACAAACACGAGCCTTTCTTCACCGCGTTTGACTGGCGACAGTTCGACGAAGATGAATTCCATCTCTGCCCGCCGATTCTCGCGATGGGTGGCGATGGCGCGATGCTCGACATCGGGTTCCAGAACCTCTCGAGGCTGCTCGCATCCGGGAAGCCGATCCGCGTGGTGGTGCTCGATACGCAGGTGTACTCCAACACCGGCGGACAGTCCTGCACGAGCGGGTTTACCGGACAGGTCGCCGACATGGCTGCCTACGGACAGGTGCAGCACGGCAAGGAGGAAACTCGCAAGGAAATGGCGCTCATCGCCTTGGCCCACCGGGGCGCATTTGTCCTGCAGACGTCCCAGGCCTCTGCGTCGCACATGATGCAGGGCATTCTGCGCGGATTGAATTCACGGCGTCCCGCGGTGTTCAATATCTACACACCCTGTCCGGTCGAGCACGGCGTGGCGGACGAGTGGGCGCCGCACTCCGCAAAGCTCGCTCTCGAGAGCCGGGCATTCCCGTTCTTGGTGTACGATCCCGATGCGGGAGACACGGTCGCGGAGTGCATCGACCTGGAGGGGAACCCGGAGATAGACGAACTCTGGCCCACCTACGAACTCAAGTACGTGGATGAACAGGGAACCGAGCGGTCGATGGACCTGCCGCTGACGATCGCCGACTGGGCCGCCACGGAAGGCCGGTTCCGAAAGCACTTCCGCGCGATCCCGAAGGAAGCGGAAGGCGAATTCGTGCCGTTTCACGAGTATTTCGCACTTTCCCCCGACGAACGAGCCGACCTGATTCCGTTCGTCCATACGTTGCGCGACGACAGGAGCCTCGACCGCCTCAGCGTATCGAACGAGATCGTCAAGCTGGCCGAGGATCGGCAGTTGTTCTGGTCGCAACTCAAGGAACTGGGTGGTCAGGATGCGGAGCAACGCGAGGCCGAGTTCGAGAGTCGTGCGGCGATGATTCGCGCGGACTACGAGGCACAGCTGTCGGACCTGAGGGCAAACTACCCGAAGGTCGTGGCCCGACGGCTCGCGGAGGGATTGCTCGCGGGTGGCGGCGACCGAACCGTGGCGGACCTGCTCGAACAGTCAGCCGGTGCGACTCCTGTCTTCCTGGATGGGGGCCCGGGCCTCGAAATCGTGCCCGATGTCGGTGCCAGTGCGCCGAAGCCGGAGGGCCCAGCCGTGGCGATCGCGCCGGAGCCGATCGCTGCGCAGGAGCCGGAGGACGAAGATGACGACTTCGCCATGGCCCCGTACATCGAGTCGGCTCTATGCACGAGCTGCGACGATTGTCTGAACATCAACAAGAAAATGTTCGCCTATGACGAGAACAAACAGGCATTCATCAAGGATGCCAGCGCCGGCACGTTCGCCCAACTCGTCAAGGCCGCGGAGAAGTGCCCGGCCGCAATCATCCACCCGGGAACCCCAATCAATCCGAAGGAGAAAGACCTGGACAAGTGGATCGAACGCGCCAGGCCGTTCAACTGACCGACATGTGGCGACGCTCGACGTTCCGACACGGTGTCCACCCACCCGACACCAAGCACCTCACGGCAGAGATTCCGATTCGCCGCATGCCGTTCCCCGCCGAGATCGTGCTTCCTCTGCGGCAGCACGCGGGTCGTCCGGCCCGTCTGCTTGTCGAGAAGGGCGACCACGTCGAGCGCGGCGACAAAATCGCGGAAGCCGACGGATTCATCTCGGTGCCGATCCATGCGTCCGCGGCAGGAACGGTGACTGACATCTGCCTGTGGCCCCATCCCGACGGCAGCGTAGCCACGGCCGTGCGGATTGTACTGGATTCGTACTCACCGCAGATCCCCCGGCCCCGGATCGTTCCGCGTTGGGAGGGACTGTCCCCGCAGCAGGTCGTGGCCGCCGTGCAGCAGGCCGGTGTGGTGGGCCTCGGAGGCGCCGCGTTCCCCACGCACGTCAAGCTCTTGCCGCCCGAAGGCGTGAACGTCGAACTGCTGCTCGTGAACGGCGCCGAGTGCGAGCCGTATCTCACCACGGATCACCGTGTGATGGTCGAGTATCCGGAGCGCGTCCACTTCGGCATCCGTGTGATGATGCATACGCTGGGAGTCGATCGTGCGGTGATCGGCGTGGAGAAGAACAAGCCCGACGCCATCGAGGCGCTCGACGCGACGAGGCCGGCGGATCTCGACGTCACGGTCCTTCCCCTGACCGTGAAGTATCCGCAGGGCGCCGAGAAGATGCTGATCCGGACGGTCACGGGGCGCGAGGTACCGTCCGGCAAGCTGCCGGCGCACGTCGGCACGGTCGTCCAGAACGTCGGCTCGATCGCCGCGATCGCGGAGGTATTCGAGACCGGCTACCCACTCATCGAACGAGTCGTCAGCGTGACCGGGCCCGCCGTCCGGCACCCCGCGAATCTGATCGTTCCCGTGGGTACGAAGCTTCGTGATGTGCTGGAGTTCTGCGGTGGTCTGACGGAAGATGTGGCCGAGATCGTGCTGGGCGGGCCCATGATGGGTGCCTGCCAGCCCGATCTCGATGCCCCGGTGATCAAGGGCACGACCGGCATCGTGGGCCTGACCCACGCGGAAACGAAACCCAGGGAGGCCTACCCGTGCATCAAGTGCGGTCGCTGCCTCGATGCATGCCCCGTGTACCTGAATCCGCAGCTGCTGGGTGCGCTCGCCCAGGCCGGCCGGTACGAAGACATGGAGAAGGCGCGGCTGATGGACTGCATGCTTTGCGGATGCTGCTCCTACGTCTGTCCATCCAACCTCCCGCTGTCACAACTGTTCGCGTTGGGCAAGTCGGGCCTGCGCAGGCGTAAGGATCAGGCGGCGTGAGCGAGGTGCGGCTGGAGCTTACCGCGCCGCCCCACCTGAAGGCGCCCGACACGACTCGGCGCATCATGTGGTCGGTTGTGGGCAGTCTGGTACCCGTAATCGCAGCGGCTACGTATTACTCAGGCCCGAGCGCCCTGCTGGTGATCGGAGCGGCAACGGCGGGTGCGGTGCTGACG
>JAOTWC010000258.1 GCA_029863105.1 Gemmatimonadota bacterium
TGGCGCCTCCTGTTTGACGGGGCGACCCTCGACGGTTGGCGCGGCTACGACTCCGAACAGGTGCCGGACGGATGGCGGGTCGAGGAAGGCACGCTCCATCTCGCCGGCGGCGGCGGCGACATCGTCACCAGGGACGCGTTCGCCAACTTCGAACTGTCGCTCGACTGGCGGATCGCTGACGGCGGGAACAGCGGCATCTTCTACCGCGCCGAGCTCGGATCCGAGGCCATTTTCATGAGCGCTCCCGAAATGCAGGTGCTCGACGATGCGGGTCACCCGAACGGCCAGGACCCGCTCACGGCGGCCGGGTCGAACTTCGGGCTGTACGCGGCTCCTGGGGGGGTCGTAAGGCCGGCCGGCGAGTGGAACCACGCTCGCATCGTCGTCGAAGGGGACCGGGTCGAGCACTGGTTGAATGGTGAAAGGGTCGTCGAGTACACGCTGGGATCGCCCGAGTGGGCGGAACTCGTCAGGAACTCGAAGTTCAACGACTGGCCCGAGTATGGGACCGCTCGATCGGGGCATATCGGGCTGCAGGATCATGGCGATCCGGTCTGGTACCGGGACATCAAGATCCGGGTGATCGGCTGAGAGCATGGCAAAAACGCAGAACGAGTACGACGTGATCATCGTGGGGTCGGGCGCCGCGGGCGGCATGTCCGCCCTCGTGCTGGCCGTTCACGGTCTGAAGGTGCTGATGCTGGAGGCGGGTCGGAACTACGATCCGGTAACCGAGACCCCGATGTTTCAGCTGCCCAGCGAAGCACCTTTGCGGGGAGGGGGAACACCCGAGAAGCCATTCGGCTTCTATGACGCCACCGTGGATGGCGGCTGGCAGGTGCCCGGCGAGCCGTATGCGAGCGCCGACGACGCGAACTTCCTGTGGTGGCGTGCCCGCATGCTGGGTGGTCGGACCAACCACTGGGGTCGCATCTCGCTGCGCATGGGCGAGTACGACTTCAAGCCGTACTCCCGCGACGGACTGGGCTTCGACTGGCCGATGACCTACGCCGACGTGGAGCCGTATTACGACCGCACCGAGGCCCTGATCGGCGTCTACGGATCGAACGAAGGTCTCGAGAACACACCGAACTCATCGCCTGGAGTTCTCCTGCCACCACCCGCTCCCCGGGTCCACGAGCTCCTCACGCAGAAGGTGTGCGCGGATCGGATGGGGATCCCGGTAATCCCGGCGCACCTCGCGATTCTGTCGCAGAGGCAGGATTTCGAAGGCTGGCCGGCCAGGCTGTTTCCGAACAACGCATTGGCACAGCGCGTCGTCCGGGAGTCCATGCGGTCGCGCGCCGCGTGTTTCTGGGCGACCCCCTGTGGACGCGGCTGCTCGATCAAGGCGAACTTCCAGTCGACGACGGTGCTGCTCCCTCCCGCCCTGGCGACCGGAAACCTGGACATCCGTACCGACGCGATGGTCCGCGAAGTGACCGTGGACTCTCGCGGACGAGCGACCGGTGTGCACTTCATCGACAAGACGACGCGCATCGATGAACATGCGAGCGCGAAGGTCGTGGTCCTCGCGGCCAGTGCATGCGAGTCCGCCCGGCTCATGCTGAACTCGCGGTCCAGCGTGTTTCCGGACGGAATCGGCAACGGAACCGGGCTGGTAGGGAAGTACCTGATGGACACCGTCGGGGCAGGCGTCGGCGGCCAGTTTCCGCAGCTGGAGAACATGCCGCCGCACAACCAGGACGGTTCCAGCGAACTGCATCTGTACATTCCGTGGTGGCTGTACGGGGAGCAGGCTGCCGGCAAGCTCGACTTCGCTCGCGGCTACCACGTGGAGTTTGGCGGCGGGCGCCGAATGCCAGGTCCAGGTGCGTTCGGCGGACTCGAGAGCTACACGAGCGGCGCGTACGGCCTTCGCTTCAAGGAGGCGGCTCGCCGCTACTACGGCTCGTGGATGTGGTTCGACGGACGCGGCGAGATGATCCCCAACGAGGACTGCTACTGCGAAATCGATTCTGACGGTGTCGATCAGTGGGGAATCCCGACACTCAAGTTCCACTGGAAGTGGTCAAGCCACGAGTTGAACCAGGCGCGGCACATGCAGCACACGTTCCGGGATATCATCGAGGCGATGGGCGGCAAGGTGACGAGCACCGTGCAGGACGACGGCGCGAATGCGATCGCGGCACCGGGACAGATCATCCACGAGGTCGGCGGGGCTATCATGGGCAGCGATCCCCGGCGATCCGTGCTCAACCAGTACTGTCAATCGTGGGAGGTGCCGAACCTGTTCGTCACGGACGGTGCCGGCTTCGTGTCCAACGCCGACAAGAATCCTACGCTCAGCATCATGGCGATCGCGTGGCGCGCCTCGGACTATCTGGTCGAGGAGATGAACAGGGGGACGTTCGGATGACCGAAGAACAGAGACCGCCCATCGACCGACGTACCGCTCTCAAGGTGATTGCTGCTGCGACCGCAGTGCCTGCTGTCCTGGCAGCCTGCGAGCCCGGCGAGACGGATCTCGGCAGGCCGTCCCCGGGGACCCGGAATCCGCTCGCCGTGGGCACGCCATCGGATCCCGATCTGCTGGCGCCGGTCGTGCCCTGGGCACGGTCGCTCACGCCGGATGAGCTCGAAACGCTGGCGTCCCTGTGCGACGTGATCATCCCGGCCGACGATCGCTCCCCGTCGGCCAGCGCGCTCGGCGCCCATGAATTCATTGATGAGTGGGTGAGTGCCCCCTACGACGGGATGAAGAAGGACAAGGTGCTCGTGCGCGGTGGCATCGTGTGGCTTGATGGTGAATCCGATCGCCGCTTCGGATCGCGGTTCCGCGAACTCAGCCTCGTCCAGATGTCGGAAATCTGCGATGACATCTGTTATGGTCCGGACGCCGCACCCGAATTTCAGGCCGCCTCCCGCTTCTTCGATAAGGTGCGCGACCTTACGGCGACGGCGTTCTACACGACAAAGGAGGGGATGGAAGACGTCGGCTACGTCGGCAACGTTCCTCTGTCGCAGTGGGACCCTCCGCCCCCCGAGGCGCTCCGGCACGTCGGCCTGTAAACCCGTTGAATCGGCTTCCCAGCGAAACCGTCCGAAAGGAATCCATGTCCCGCACGAATTCGGCTGATGCCCGCCGCCTGTTCATCGGCGCCTGCTTCGCACTGATCGCCACTTCCGTCGCGTTCGCCACGGTGGGCGCCGTGATGCTGGCCCTGAAGCGCGAATTCGTGCTCACGAACCAGCAGGTG
>JAOTWC010000012.1 GCA_029863105.1 Gemmatimonadota bacterium
ACCCGTGGGCCATCCGGCGCCGGACGCCAGCGTGCCGCAGAGCCGGCCTTCCCGGTCTGGGAATCCTCGACGTAAGCGTCACCCGGGGGTACTACCGACTGGGCGGCGATGCGCTCCGCGGGAAGCAGCAGGGCCGTGACGGCCAGGCCGAGAAGTTGCACCAGGGTTCGAATCGTCAGTCGAGCTCTCCCTTCGCCCAATGTCGAGGTCCTTCGCGCGGGCCAACATAGTGGTGCCCGGCAAAGCAGCGGAAGTCAAGGCCGACCCTGCGATTCTGCGCCGGATTTCGGGTTGACAAGTTTCGGGGTGCGGCGTACCATCGGTGGCCCGATGCGGGGTGGAGCAGTCTGGTAGCTCGTCGGGCTCATAACCCGAAGGTCGCAGGTTCGAATCCTGCCCCCGCTATTCACGATGGCGTGCCCCGTGCGCTGGCGACGGCAGGCGGGGCATTTTGTTTTGGACCCAACGCTGCCTGATATTTGTAGAGACTCCTATTCCGGGGTAGCTCAGTGGCCAGAGCGGGTGGCTGTTAACCACTAGGTCGAGGGTTCGAATCCCTCCCCCGGAGCTCGAAGACGGCTGGGTAGCTCAGCCTGGTAGAGCACCGCGCTGAAAACGCGGGTGTCGGCGGTTCGAGTCCGCCCCCAGCCATGTTGCAAAAGCACAGGGGCGTAGCTCAACTGGCAGAGCACCGGTCTCCAAAACCGAAGGTTGTGGGTTCGAGTCCCTCCGCCCCTGTTGTTTGGTTTGGCGGTCTCGAAGGCCGGGCTCGCGTAGCTCAGTGGTAGAGCGCATCCTTGGTAAGGATGAGGTCGCGGGTTCAATCCCCGCCGCGAGCTCTCAGCAGTTTGAGAGGGAAGGCTGGACGAAATTCTCAGCTGCGAGCGCCCGTAGCTCAGCTGGAAAGAGCATCGGCCTTCTAAGCCGAGGGTCGCAGGTTCGAGTCCTGCCGGGCGCATGGAGACAGCCGGATGCTGCCGGGACACGTGGGCACGCCCCCATCGTCTAACGGTTAGGACACCACTCTTTCAAGGTGGAGATAGGGGTTCGATTCCCCTTGGGGGCATGACGGGGCCGTAGCTCAGTTGGGAGAGCGCTTGAATGGCATTCAAGAGGTCAGGGGTTCGACTCCCCTCGGCTCCATGTGAACAACGAAGCAACGCAGATCAGCACATGCGCCGCTAGCTCAATCGGCAGAGCAACTGGCTCTTAACCAGTAGGTTGAAGGTTCGATTCCTTCGCGGCGCATTTCCGGATTGTACAGGTGGGTTGGGACCCACCAAGTCGTCATGCGCCCGTAGCTCAGCTGGATAGAGCGTCGGCCTCCGGAGCCGAAGGTCACAGGTTCGAATCCTGTCGGGCGCACTCCATTGTCCGTTCAGACGATCTCCGCAAGCAGATCGTTGGCCACCTTCACCGCGTCATGGGGGCCGACGAGGACCACGTAGTCGCCGCTCTTTACCTTCGTGTTCCCGCGGGGCACCACGAACGTGTCACTCCGGATGATCGCGGCCACAACGCATTCCCGCGGGATTCCGATCTGGCTTATCTCGCGCCCCTCCACCTTCGCGCGCTCCGGTACCAGCACGCTGACGAGCCCGGCCACTCCGCTGCCGATCTCGAACAGTTCTGCCACTCCCGGGCGATCGAGGTAGTTCTCCACCAGGGCCGCAGTTGCCCAGGGTGCACTTATGGCCACGACCCCGTGCTCGGCGAGGAGAGGGATGTACTCCGAATCCTGCACGATCGCCATCACGCGAGGCATGCCGAGGCGGATGGCCTGCAGCGCCGTGATGACATTCCTGCCGTCGTCGTCGGATGCGGCGACGGCGACGTCCACGTTCCCGACGCCTACCTGTTCCAGGATTTCTTTCTTGGAGGGGTCGCCCTGGTAGATCGGAACCCCGTACCTCTGTTCCAGCATTTTGCAGCGCGCTTCGTCCGGTTCGACGAATGTCAGCTGGTGCTCGGCGGTTCTGAACACCAGGCGAAAATCGTCCCGGGCCAGCAGCCGGTCGGCAATATTCTGTGCCTGCCTGCCGCCACTCATGATCAGTACTCGCATTAGAGGCCTCCGTCTCGCTTTCCAAAGCAATAGTAGACGTGCACCCGCAGCCGGAAGACGAGACATCACGACTCGATTCGCAGGCCGCGCGGTATAGACGATGATGCCGGCCAGCGTGAGGCCGGTGCCGGCCAGCAGGCTGCGCGGCTCGAGGGCCGGTACAAACAACCAGCATGACAGCATTCCGAGGATTGGGATGGCTGGATACCAACCGACCTTGAATGGCCGGCGAAGACTCGGCATGCGCCTTCGAAGCGCGATGACAGCGTAGTTGACCAGCCCGAGCCCCATCAGGTAGCCGAAGTCCGCCACGGAAGCGACCAGTCTGACGATGCCCGAGGCGCCGAAGGCGGCGACCATCACCGCGCACACGGCCAGCGCGACGTGCGGTGTTCGGAAGCGGGGGTGGAGTCGCGCCAGGGCGACCGGAAAGTGCCCGTCCCGTCCGAGCGCAAACAGAACTCGGGCGGCAGCTCCCAGGGTGATGCTGAACGCCGACAGGCTGGCCATGATCGCCGCGGTGATCGCCGCCCAACGCCCCCAGCCGCCGAACAGCCGATCGGCCGCGAAGATGAATGGCACATCGGTCTGTGCGAGTTCCGAGTAGTGAACGCCGCCCATCATCACGAATACGACGGACACGTAAATGGCGGTACCCAGTCCCAGCGTGATGAGAATCGCTCGAGGTATGGTCCTGCCGGGGTCGACGATCTCTTCGGACGCAACCGTGATCAACTCGAAACCGACATACGAGATGTAGATGAGCGCCATCGCCGGGACGAACGGTTCCCACCCCATCGGTGCCAGTGGCTGAAGGTTGGGCGCCTCGACCTTGGCGAGTCCGAGGACAGCGAACCCGACCAGAGTCGCCAGCTCAATCAGGTTCATGATCGTCACGAGCCGGACGGTTTCGGACATTCCCCGGAGGTTTACGGCGCCGAAGACGATCGTCGTCGCCAGGGCAATCAGGGCGAGGCTCGCGCCGGGCCAGAAGTAGACTTTGATCGTCAGCGCGAAGATCAGCGCGTACATGGCGCAGGCCAGCGTATTCCCGATCCAGAAGAACCAGCCCGTGAGAAACGCGAGAGGCCGGGGCAACGTCCGTGAGGTGAACGAGTATCCGCCGCCCGCGAGGGGGATCGCCGCGCCGAGCTCGCTGTAGTTGAGCGCCGTGAAGATGGTCAGCGCGCCCATGACCAGGTAAACGAGTACCCCGAGGGGCCCGACCATGTGCGCGAGTTCACCCGGCAACGCGAATATCCCCGGCCCCATCATCGCCCCGATACCGATCATCACGGCACCGAACAGCCCGATGCTCCGGTGATACGTGACGGACTGCATCAGCGGCGGTTCAGACGACGACGAACGAGAATCATGAGGATCTCCGCCGGCCCCGGTATCAGGGTCAGGGAGATCCTGACACATCGTCTGGGCCGCCCTATGAAATTCCTCAGTTCGCCGTCCAGCGCAAGGTGCTCTCGCGCGGGACACTCAGAAACCGAAACTCGCCAACTGCAGGCCCAGCCTGAGGAGCTGGCGCATCCACCGTTTGGGGCACTTTGTCTCCGGACGCACGTCGACTACCTGTTCTGGTCGACGGAGGAACCGTTCTACACGCGGGACGTCCTGCCCTACCTGCGCGAGCTGGAGACTCCCTAGATCAGGCGTTTCCGAAAAACAGCAGCCGTGCGGCGACACGGAGCCGATACTCGGCGGTCGATCGGATGTCGTCGATGGGCGATACATCTGCCGCCAGGGCCGCTTCGACGTCCTCGACGGAGCCCGCCGCGCCATCCGAATCGAACAGCGCCTCCACGGACGGACAGCGCCGGACTGTAGGTGCGAGGCTGGCGGCGACGACTCGCCATCCGTCCTCCGAATGGCTCGTCGCCAGTCCCACTTTCGCGATTGCCTGTGCCCGCCGCGATCCGACCTTCTCGAATCGTTGTCCGGTGCGGGCCGCCAGCGGCACGCGGATCTCGCGGATCAGCTGGTCTCCGGCAAGCCGCATGTCCTTGTAACCGAGGTAGAACTCGGACAGGAGAATCTCTTCCACGCCCCGCTCGGACTGGACGACGACCACGGCGTCGTACGCCATCAGGACGGGAACGCCATCGGCCGCGGGCGAGCCGTTGGCGATGTTGCCCGCCCAGGTTCCGCGGGCCTGGATCTGTACGGAGCCGACCTGCCGGGCGGCATCCACCAGCAACGGCAGGTCTCGGGCGGAGCGCGGATCCCTGATCACGTCCCAGTACGTCGTCGTGCCACCCAGAACCAGTGCTTTGTCCGTCCAGTGGTGCGCGCGCAGTTCGCCGGGCCGGCCGAGATCGAGATAGGTCGCGTCCCGGCCCGCATGGTTGGCCGGCCAGTGAACGAGCAGGTCCGTGCCCCCGGCCAGCGGGATCGCCGTGGGCTCGTCCGCCAGCATGCCAAGCGCCTCCCGCACCGATCCCGGACGCAGCACGTTCATTCCGTGTCCCCGCGCTCGTCGGCACCCAGCGCCCGTTCGATACTCTGGACGATTCCATCGTATCCGGTGCAGCGGCAGAGATTTCCCGCCATGAGTTCGCGGATACGATGCGAACTCAGCAGATCCCGATTCGCCAGCAGCCATGTCGCAGTCATGACCACACCGGGCGTGCATGCCCCGCACTGCGTGGCCCCGCCCGCCAGGAACGGAGCCAGCAGTGCCTCATCCAGCGACTCCACCGTTTCGACCCTCCGGTCGGCCACCTGAAACGTCAGAACGAGACAGGAGTTAACCGGCAGGCCATCGAGGAGCACGGTGCAGGCACCGCACTCGCCCTCGGCGCAACCCTCCTTGGTCCCCGTGAGCCCGAGCCCGTACCGCAGGGTGTCCAGCAGCCGTTCACCCGGATCGACCTCGAGTTCCGTTTCCACGCCGTTGAGCAGACAGCGAATCGCGATCGTGTCTCCCGTGACGGGAAGGTCGCCGGCCGACCGATGCGGAACGCTCACGAAGCCTCGCGCGCCGCGAGGCCGTCGTGTTCCGCCATCAGCCGCTCAGGCGTAAGCGGAATCGCCACCGCAGGGACTCCGAGCGCGTGGGCCACGGCATTCGCGATCGCCGGTCCGGGGCCGTCCATCGGCAGCTCGCCGATTCCCTTGGCGCCCTGGGCGCCGTGCGAGTAGGGTGTTTCGAGAAACTCCACCCGAATCGGTGGCAGATCGTCGCTGGTGGGAATGATGTAGTTGGTGAGCTGGCAATTCTGCATCGCTCCGTCCCGCCAGCTGAAGTCCTCCAGCAGCGCCCAGCCGATCCCCTGGGCCACGCCTCCCTGGATCTGCCCGGTGGCCAGCGTCTGATTCAACACGCGGCCGATCTCCTGCACGGCGACAAAGTCCGTGACGCGCGTGGAGTAGGTCTTCAGATCAACCTCGACTTCCGCCACGTAGGCGGCCCAGGCAAACGCTCCGTAGGCATCACCTCGATAGGTCTCCTCGTCCCACTCGACATGCGACGGCTGCAGGTAGGTGGCCTCGCCGACGAGTTCCTCCTGACCCGGCGCCGCATACCAGGTACGAATCGCCTCGGCGACCGCGTCACCCCGGGCGGCGTCGGTCAGACCCAGCCGTCGTCGCAGGTCGTCGCACGCCTGCTCGACGAGGTATCCCACTACCATCGCCGTGCGGGACGCGACAGATGGTCCGCTGTCCGGCACTCGATGCGTATCGGGCTGCGCCACTTCCACCGTATCCGGATCCAGGCCGAGTCTCTCCGCAGCGAGCTGCGTGAAGATCGTCGTCGTGCCCTGGCCCATTTCCACGCTGGCGGCCCGTACTTCCACGCCCCCTCTCGGAGTAGCTGCGACGTGCACCACGGACTGCAGCATCACCTCCCCGTTTCCCGTGAACCCGGCACCGTGGTGGAACACGGCCAGGCCGAGTCCGCGCTTCGCCAGCGGATGGGATTCGTTATGCCGTCTGATCTGTTCACGGCGCGTACCCCACCGGCAGGCGGCCAGGGCGGTATCCAGAACTTCGAGCCTGTCCGCCCCATCGCTGATCGTTTGTGACGTACCCGTTTGCTGGCCGTCGCGGATCAGGTTGACCCGGCGGAACGCCGCCGGATCCATTGCGAGTCGGGCCGCGACGACGTCCATATGCCGCTCGAGGCCGAAGAACGCCTGGGGAGCCCCAAACCCGCGAAACGCTCCGAACGGAGCGGAGTTCGTGAGCATGGCCCGCCCGTCGATCCGGACCGCATCACAGGCGTACGGGCCGCCGGCGTGAATCACGGCCCGGCTCAGCACGACGGGCGACAGCGTGACGTAGGCTCCGCCATCCAGGACGATCTCGATATCCTGTGCCAGCAACCGGCCGTCGCTGTCCACGCCGGTCCGATGCCGCACGCGCGACGGATGCCGCTTCGTCGTGACGGCCAGGTCCTCCCAGCGATCGTAGATCAGCTTGACCGGGCGTCCCGACTTCAGCGACAGCAGGGCGGCATGAGCGGCGATCATCGACGGATACTCCTCCTTGCCTCCGAACCCGCCGCCGGTGGCCGTCTGGATCACCCGGATGCCTGCTTCATCGCGGTCCAGCAGCGGCACGAGCGCCTTGACCACGTAATAAGGGCACTGCATCGATCCCTGGATCACGAGCACGTCGCCGTCGACATGGGCCCGCATGCCCTGTGTCTCGAGGTATACGTGCTCCTGCGATCCGGTGAAGTACTCGCCTTCGACCACGATGGGTGCGGCGGCGAGCGCCGCCTCGATGTCGCCCTTTTCGATCAGGATGTGCTTGAGGACGTTGTCCGTTCCGTGCTGGATGCCGCCGGCCTCCGGAACCGCGCAGAAATCGAGTACCGGAGCTTCCAGCTCCACGCGCACGGTGACCAGCGCCGCGGCCCGGCGCACGATGTCCCGAGACGGATGGGCCAGCAACACGACGGGTTCGTGAACGTGCCGCACGTATCCGTCGGCCAGGGCAGGCTGGTCATACTCCATGAGGAACACCGCATTGCGACCGGGGATGTCGTCGGCCGTGACGATGACGAACTCCGACCAGTCGATGGAAGGGTCGAACTCGACGGCGGTGATCCGGCCGCGCGGTGACGGACTGCGGACCGTGGCCCCCCACAGGTGGTCGGCCGATGGCAGGTCGTCCACGTAGAGCTCGCGACCCGTGAGTTTGGCCATGCCTTCGCGACGCTTCAGGTCCGCCTCCTTGCCTGCCCCCGAGGGCTGAAGTCCGGCTTCCGGGCGCGTTCGCGAAACCTGCCGCCTCGTTCAGCCACCGGCAACGTCGCGGGGCTCGCCAGCTTCTGGCCTCTCCACGGCGTACAGCGCTACAAACTCGACGCACCCCCCCCGGAAATCTGCTCCGGCTTGTCGGTTCCCGGTGCTGCCACCAATGTACGCCCCATGAGCCACGACCGGGATGCGGCGCAGTTTCTGACCCAGGCGATCATGTTGGCCCGCGAGAACGTGGAGAG
Source organism: Gemmatimonadota bacterium (assembly GCA_029863105.1). GTDB lineage: Bacteria > Gemmatimonadota > Gemmatimonadetes > Palauibacterales > Palauibacteraceae > JARFPW01. The sequence continues at coordinate 7,527 of JAOTWC010000012.1, forward strand.
CGGCGCCGGCGGCCCGTTCGGCGCGGTGGTCGTGAAGAACGGCGAGGTGATCGCGACCGGAACGAATCTCGTAACGGCGTCAGACGATCCGACGGCGCACGCAGAAGTCGTGGCGATTCGGAATGCCTGCGAATCGCTGGGCACCTTCCAGCTGGACGGGTGCGAGATCTACTGCAGTTGCGAGCCCTGTCCGATGTGCCTCGGCGCAATCTACTGGGCGCGCCCCGTGCGCGTCGTGTTCGCGAGCACGGCCCATGACGCGGCCGATGCCGGATTCGACGACAGCTTTATCTATGATGAAGTCCGCCGCCCGCGCGATCGCCGCCGGCTGCCGTTGGAGCAGCTCCGCGTGCCGCAGGCCGGCGAGGAGTTCATCGCCTGGATGGAGAACGAGGACCGGATCGAGTACTGACCGTCAGCGGCGGCCGAACAACCGGACCACGGCCCTCCTGCCCCCCATCGTCCTCGCATCGTACCAGAATTCGACGGCTCGAATGACCCGGTCTCCGCCATCCAGGTCTATGCTCCGGGTCTCGCCGCCAGCTCGAATCGTCGTCCGGATCGGGATTTCCTGCCGCGTGCCGTTCCCGAAAATGACCAGGACGCGGTGGAAGTCGACTGCCGTTCGGTCCACCGTCAGCTTGATGCGATCGAACTCCCCGGCCCGTGCCCCGATGTCGATCCGATCATGGTCGATTCGGTCGGTCACCGTGCGTTCACCCAGCCGGACCCAGCCCGATCCGTGCACCGGTCCCGACGCGCAGGCGCCCGTCGCCAGGAACAAACATACCGCCAGCAGTTTCGTGTTCACGATGTGCCTCCGGATCTTCGTGGTTCGCTCCCCCTGTATTCGGGAAACAGACGCCCGGAGTGGCGATCCGGTCACACCAGGCGCGGCTCACACGCCCGGCCTGTATCATCCCGGATGATTTCCGTTTCCGGCCTCGCCAAGTCGTTCGGCGTCCAGACCCTGTTCGAGAACGCCACGTTCCAGCTCAACGCGGGATCGTGCTATGGACTCGTCGGCGCGAATGGCTCGGGGAAGACGACCCTGCTCAACATCCTCGCCGGAGAGGAGGACCCGACCGCCGGGTCGGTGTCGATCCCGAAGAAGCTCCGTCTCGGCGTACTGCGCCAGGACCAGTTCCTGTACGAAACCCAACAGGTGCTCGAAGTCGCGATGATGGGGCATCGCGAGTTGTGGGAGGCGATGGCGGCCAAAGAGCGGCTGCTGGAGGCCCCGGCGGAGGAGTTCGACGCCCATCGGTTTGCCGAGCTGGAGGAGACGATTCAGCGGCACGACGGGTACAGTGCGGAGGCTCGGGCGGCCGAAATCCTCGAGGGTCTCGGGTTTCCGACCGAAGTGCATCGCCACCCTTTGTCCACACTATCGGGCGGGTTCAAGCTGCGGGTCCTGCTCGCTCAGACCCTGGCCGGCTCACCGGACGTGCTTCTGCTCGACGAGCCGACGAACCACCTCGACATCCTGTCCATCCGCTGGCTGGAGAAGTTCCTCGCGAAATTCCCGGGTCCCATCGTCGTCATCTCCCATGACCACCGGTTCCTGGACAACGTCTCCTCGCACATTCTCGACGTCGATTACGAGACGGTCACCCTGTACCACGGCGACTACGCGCACTTCCAGCGAGCGAAGGTCGAGGAGCGGGAGCGGCGCGAGAAGGAAATCACGGAACGGGAGCGAGAGATTACGCACCACCAGCAGTTCGTCGATCGGTTCCGGGCGAAGGCAAGCAAGGCCAGGCAGGCTCAGAGCAAGCTCCGTCTGATAGAGAAGAAGGCGGACTCCCTCGAATCGCTGCCGCCCAGTTCTCGCCGTTATCCGCGGTTCCACTTCGAGCCGAGGAGGCCAAGTGGACGCGAGGTGCTCAAAGTCGACGCCGTCCGCAAGGCATTTGGTGACAACGAGGTTCTTCACGGTGTGAACCTGGAGCTTCGCCGGGGTGATCGACTGGCGATCATGGGACCGAACGGGATCGGCAAGTCCACGCTGCTGAAGATCGTGATGGGAGTCCTGCCGGCCGATGAAGGAACGGTGGAGTGGGGCTATGAAGCGCACCCCGGCTACTTCGCCCAGGATCATCATGAGCAGTTCGAGAGTCCCGCGTGGACGGCCGAAGAGTGGATCGCGGCATCGTGCCCTGGAAGCACGAAGGGTTTCATCAGGGGGGAGTTGGGACGGCTGCTGTTCTCGGGCGATGAGGCGGAGAAAAGCCTCGGCGCACTATCGGGAGGGGAAGCGGCGCGCCTCGTGTTCTGCCGCCTCGCGATCCAGAAGCCCAACGTGCTCGTACTCGACGAACCCACCAATCACCTGGACCTCGAGGCCATCGAAGCGCTCGTCGAAAGCCTGCGCTCGTACGATGGCACTCTCGTGTTCGTATCCCACGATCGCTGGTTCGTGTCTCGCCTCGCAACGCGCATCATCGAAATCAAACCGGACGGCATGTTTGATTTCGACGGCACCTACGAGCAGTACGTGCATGCCTGCGGAGACGACCACCTGGACGTGGACACGGTCGTCCTCAAGGCTCGGGTAAAGAAGCGCACAGTCCGCCAGGCCCAGAAGGCCGTCCGGGAGTCCGGCGACAAGGCGGCCGGCCCGAAGGCGCTGCGTCAGCGGCGCGAGCAGATCACGTCGGAGATCGAAGCCGGTGAGTCTCGGCTTCGTGATATCGATGCGGAGTTCTCCGATCCGAAGTTCTACGAACGCTCTTCGCCCGAAGCTGTCCGAATGCTGGAGGACGAGCGCGCCGCACTCGATTCCCGGCTGGCGGAGTTGATGGCCGAATGGGAGGCGGTGGAGGAGGAACTGGCGGACTACGCCTGAGTCAGGCGAGCCACCACACGGTGCCGAACAGCACAGCGAGCAAACCACACGCAACGATGCCCTGGGCAACACGGAACCGCGCGGACGTGGCCAGCAGAAGCAACATGCCCACGCCGTAGATCCCGGCCAGATCGCCGACCGCCGCCGCCGGATCCGCTGCCAGCCCAATCGCCACCCAGCCGACTGCCGCCGCCACCCACAGAAGTACCGAGAAATTCAGGCTGAAATACTCCCGGAAGTCGAGAATCGACGCCTCGAATCCCATTACGCGGGTCTTCTGTGCGCGCATCGCCTTCGTGAGTTCGGCCATATCGGGATCGTGGCGCGCCGCCCGCGCTGCCTGCACGAAACCCAGGAAGTGTCCAAGCCCGAACCAGACCATGAGCACGAGCCCGACCGTGAACAGCGTCTGTGCGATCATCCGTCGGCGTCAGTCATCGCAGTGCCCCCACGCGCCGGCTCCCGTCGCCCTGGTAGGCATACAAGATGGTCATGCAACCGGGTTCCGGTCCCGCACAATAATAGGACAGCACCCTAAGCTTGGCGAAGCGCCCGTCGGCGGTACGCAGCGCGTAGGTGACCGGATCCGGTTCCAGCAGGTGGGAAAACAGGTCGTACGCGTACCACGCGTCGAGCACGGCGTGAACCGTATCTCCGCCCGGCGTTACGATGCTTTGTGCATACCCTTCCGCCGGGACTTCCCGGACGTCCTCAAACGGGAGCTCCAGCCGAACTGCTCCCGCATGGCCCGAGAACCCAGGTCCTCCGTTGAGCATCAGGCGATGACGTTTCACACCCACATCCCAGGCGTCGTCCCCGGTCACGACCCGACCGGTCGCAAGGTCGAAACGCGTCCATGCGTCTCCGCTCCGAGCGTCCAGAGTCACCGTGTCGGGGCCGGCGAGCCCCGCCGGGCGATCGCGGATCTCGGGACTCGACAGCGAAAATACGGGCGGCTCCGGTCGGCGCAGCGAACTGACCACGATTGCGCTGATTGCGGCGACGAACACGACTCCGGTCGCCCACAACCACAAGGGCGTGGACTGCGTTCGCTCCACTACTTCCCTTTCCGGTGCAGGATGCGGTTGAGGTTTGCCAGGTAGACTCCGAGTCCCAGGGCAAACGCGGCGAAAATGAGCGCCAGGACGAGGTTGCCGGTTCCCGCGCCGTTCGAGTAGGCGGCGAACTCCCACCCGGAGTAGCCCAGGCAGAACAGAATCGCCGCCGAGATCAGGAATCTGTGAAATCCAATGATACCCACGAGGCCTCCACGGAGACGGTCGAGTGGCTGCGCGACGAACCATGAGCCGTCGCTCGCCATGAATGTACGATCGCGCCGCGCCGCCCGGCGACCGTGCGGCTGTGCGTTTGCGAAACGATCCCGCGCGGAGAACTATTGGCCGATGACCCTCAAGCACCGGACCTACTCCGAAGTCACGGGCACGGATGCCTCGCGCATGGTAGATCAGGTCAACGCCCAGCAGTCGCGCGTTGCCGAGCGGCTGGCAGGCGTGAAGGCGTGCGTCGCCGTGATGAGCGGCAAGGGAGGCGTAGGGAAGAGTCTGACGACGGCGGCGATCGCCGCGGCCTGCGCGGCTCGCGGTCTGACGGTCGGCCTGCTCGACGCCGACCTGGTCGGACCGAGCGCGGCACGCATGTCGGGCGTGAACCCGACGGGCCTGGAGGTGGATGAATCGGGAGTGGATCCCGCGACGTCTCCGGCGGGAGTCCGCGTGATGTCGATGGATCTCCTGATCGAGGACGATACTCCGTTGGCCTGGCGGGAGCCCGGATCCGAGAGCTTCGTGTGGCGCGGTGCGCAGGAACGTGGGGCGCTGAGGGAGTTCCTCGCCGACGTGCGGTGGGGCGAATTGGATCTGCTCCTCGTTGACCTGCCGCCGGGAACGCAGCGCCTGATCGACCTCGCCGAATTGCTGCCGTGTCTCGACGGTCTCGTCGTGATCACGATCCCGTCGGCGGCCTCCGAAGCCGCCGTATCGCGGTCAATGAGCCTTGCCGCCGAGAAGGGCATCCGGGTTCTGGGCGTCGTGGAGAACATGGCCGGATACGCGTGCGGCGACTGCGGAGAGGTCCGATCCCTGTTTCCGGGCGATGCCGGCCAGCGCCTCGCCGATCAGCACGATACGACTCTCCTCGGACGCATTCCGTTCGATCCCGACGCCGCGGGTCACGCGGATATGGGAGCGCTCGACCAGATGATGGACCACACCGTGGCAGGGGCCGCGATCGAGGCCATCGTCGACAGGCTCCTGGAGGCGATTACGTGAAGTTTCTGTGCATCGAGTGCGACGAGCAGATGATCTTCGAGCAGCGGCAGCTGCCCGGAGACGGGACGCTTGCGGCGGCTTTCCGCTGCCCGACGTGCGAGCGGGTGGTGGCCATGCTGACGAATCCGATGGAGACGCAGCTCGTGTCCTCGCTGGGCATCAAGATCGGTGGCCGGGAAGTGCCCGAGCAGCCGCTGGAACTGGTTCGAAGCGAAGTCGTCGGTGGTCGGGAAGACGCTTTCGTGGACGCGGAAGCGCCGCTGCCGGTGGAGGTCCGGGCCTCCGGTGCGGGTGCCGTCGTGTGGAGCCTGGCGGCGGTCGAGCGACTCGAAGGCGTCCCGCGTTTCGTGCGCGGCATGGTGAAGCGGATCTACGCCGACTACGCGAAACAACACGGAATCACCGAGATCACGCCCGAGATCATGGACAGGGCGCGATCCGATCTCGGCCTGGAGGGCATGTGAGTCCCGAGGCCACCGACGGCAAGGAAACCGTACGCGTCGTCGGCGACCTGACGGTCACCGTAGATCGCCTGGTGTGTGTGGGGTTCGGCGATTGCATCGATGAGGCACCGGAAGCGTTCGAGTTCGATGACGAGGGGATCGCAATCCTGACGGGTCCCGAGACTGTGGGACGGGAGCAGCTGCTGCGCGCGTGCGAGTCCTGCCCGGTGGACGCGATCACCGTGCTGGACGTCCTCGGCCGCACGCTGGTCCCAGAGGAATCTGCCCCGACCGATGACTGATCCGCGCGTCGCCGCGGAAGGACTCCGTTTTGGCTACCGGGCCGGGTCACCTGTAGTCGACGGCCTGGCATTCTCGGCGGGCCCCGGCGAGATCCTCGGTCTGCTGGGCCGCAACGGCTCGGGCAAGACGACGCTGCTTCGCCTGCTGGCCGGACTGCTAAAGCCGGGTTCGGGACAACTGACCGCGACGGACCTTCCTGCCGTGGTGCTCGACCGAGCCCCATTCCAGGAATCCCTTTCGGGGTCTGAGAATCTTCGCCTCGGACTGGCGCTCCGCGGGCGTGACCACGGGGCCGAAACGGCGACGAGCCTACTCTGCGCATTCGACCTTGCCGGGGACGCTCATCGTCCTGTGGGGGAGTACTCGCTCGGCATGCGACGGCGGCTCGCCCTGTCGGAGGCGCTGGCCAGCGGGAGTCCACTCCTGCTTCTCGACGAACCCACGCTCGGCCTCGACCCGGCCGGCCTCTCGGTGCTGACGTCCCTGGTGGGTCAGGCGGCCGACAGCGGGGATACGATTATCCTTGCTTCAAATGACGCGGGATTTGCGGAGCAGGTGTGTTCGCGCGTCCTCGTTCTAGAGGCGGGTCGCATTCTCGCGGACGACTCGCCGGCACGGCTGATTGCCGGTCTTGAGGCGCCAACGATCATCGAGGTCGAACATTCAACCGCCGTTCCATCCGCTGATCTGCCGCCGGGGCTGTCTGTCGTCGGTGCGGAG
>JAOTWC010000259.1 GCA_029863105.1 Gemmatimonadota bacterium
CGGGCGGAGTAAGCGGCTTCCTTTACGATCTGAGTCAGATTTTTGCAATTGGATCTCCTTGGTATTACACGACATATGCGCTGCTGATCATTGTATTTACCTACGTGTACACCGCGATCATTTTCGATCCCATAGATCTCGCCGAAAACCTTCGGAAGCAGGGAGGTTTCATACCGGGCGTGAAACCCGGAGCCTCGACGGCCGAGTACATCGATCGGGTGCTCACGCGAGTCACCCTTCCGGGCTCCGTCTATCTGGCGATCATCGCGCTTCTGCCGTTCTTCATATTTGACGCGTTCAACATCCAGACGTTCTTCTTCGGCGGCACTTCGCTGCTCATCGTCGTCGGTGTTGCGCTTGATACGGTCCAGCAGATGCAGCAGCACCTGCTGCTCCGGCAATACGAAGGGTTCATGAAGAAGGGCCGTGTGAAGTACCGGGGCCGTCAGCGGTATATGTGACCTGGTTTTGCGGCTCGTGATGATGGGCCCGCCTGGAGCGGGGAAAGGCACGCAGGGAGAACTCCTGGCCAGCAGGTTCAACGTCCCGCGGTATGCGACGGGTGACATTCTGCGCGCGGCTGATCGCGAAGGGACGGAATTAGGGCAAGCAGCCCGGAAGTACATGGACGCGGGCGAACTCGTGCCGGACGAGCTGATAATCGAGCTTGTCGGCGAAGCCCTGGGCGCGCCGGCAGCGATGGATGGGTACCTGCTCGACGGGTTCCCCCGCACGGTGGCGCAAGCGGTGCGGCTGGAGGCATTGGTCCGGAATACGGGGCGGGACCTCGACGCCGTGGTGAACCTGGTCGTGAGCGATGACGAGATCGTTCGCCGACTGTCGAGCCGACGGGTCTGCTCCGATTGCGGGACGCTGGCTCCGACGGAGACGCTCCGGACGGAGTGCCCGGAGTGCCCGGCGTGCGGAGGCGAGTTGATCACGCGACCGGACGATCGGCCGGAAACAGTGCGCCGCCGACTCGAAGTCTATCGGGAGCAGACCGAACCGGTGCTGGCCTGGTACCGGGAGTCCGGCATGAAGGTGCTGGATATTCGGGGGACGGGCGACGTCGAGTGCGTGCAGGTGCGGATTCTGGCGGGACTGGTATGATTCGGCTCAAGACGGCGGCCGAAATAGACACGATTGGCAGAGCGGGGGAGATCGTATCGGGGACATTGGCCCACGTGATGGAGCTGGCGCAGCCGGGAGTCACGACGGGAGAACTGGACCGTCAAGCCGAGTCGTTTATCCGCTCCCACGTGGGAGCGACGCCGGCTTTCAAGGGTTTGTACGACTTTCCCGGCACGCTGTGCACCAGCGTGAATCACGAGGTTGTCCATGGGATCCCGTCGGACCGGCGCGAATTGGCCAGCGGAGATCTACTCGGCGTCGACGTGGGTGTTCGGCTCGAAGGATTGTTCGCGGATGCTGCGGTCACCGTGCCGATCGGGGAGCCGAATCCCGAGACTGCCCGGCTCCTGGAAACGACGAACCGCGCTCTGCTGGCCGGTATCGACGCGGCCATCGTCGGCGCGACGATCGGAGACGTGGGCGCCGCGATTCAGGAAGTGGTGGACCAGGTCGGATACGGAATCGTGCGCGAGCTCGTCGGCCACGGAGTGGGTTACTCGCCGCACGAGGATCCGCAGGTGCCGAATTACGGCTGGCCGGGCACGGGTCCGAAGTTGGCTGCCGGCTTGGTGATCGCGATAGAACCAATGGTGAATTTGGGATCGCCCGAGATTCGAACGCTGGACGATGGGTGGACGGTCGTAACCGCAGACGGAAGCCCGTCCGCGCATTTCGAGCATACAGTCGCGGTGACGGCGCAGGGTCCGAGGATCCTCACGGGGTCCCGAATTCGGGTCGGCGTTTGATGGAGACGGGGTCGTCGGCGTGGCCCCCGATCGCAAGGAGACAATAGGTGGCGAAGGAAGAACCGATTCAAATGGCTGGCGAAGTCATCGAGGCCCTGCCCAACGCGATGTTCCGCGTGAAGTTGGAGAACGGCCACGAGATCATCTGCCATGTCTCGGGAAAGATCCGCATGCACTACATCCGGATCCTTCCGGGCGATCAGGTGACGGTGGAGATGTCGCCTTACGATCTGACCAAGGGTCGGATCACGTATCGGTTCAAGTAGGCGATTGAATTCAGCCGTTGGACGGGCTATGTTAGACAGCTCTCTGATGAACGGACAAAAGGGATAAGACCGGCATGAAGGTGCGTTCCAGCGTGAAACGGATGTGTGAGCACTGCAAGATCATTCGGCGCCGCGGGGTGGTGCGGGTGATCTGCAGCCGCAATCCGAAGCACAAGCAAAGGCAGGGTTAGCGCATGGCTAGAATTGCGGGTGTCGATTTGCCCCGGACGAAGCGTGTCGAGGTTGCGTTGACCTACATTTTCGGTATCGGAGATTCCGCTGCCCGGGCCATTCTGGCCGAGACGGCCGTGGATCCCGACACCCGGGTGCAGGATCTGACGGACGACGATGTGAACAAGCTGCGCCGGGTGATCGACAATCGATACAAGGTCGAGGGTGCCCTGCGCACAGAAACCTCGATGAACATCAAACGCCTGATGGACATCGGCTGCTATCGCGGCCTGAGACACCGTCGGGGTTTACCCGTTCGTGGGCAGCGGACGCATACGAATGCGCGCACCCGCAAAGGCCCGCGCCGCGCCGTCGCCGGCAAGAAGAAAGCCCCGAAGAAGTAGGAGATCGACAACCAGATGGCAAAGCCGAGAGCTGGTAGACGTAAGAAAGTGGTCGATGCAGAGGGCATGGCCCACATCAAGGCCACCTTCAACAACACGATCATTACGATTACGGACATGAACGGTGGCGCCGTCGCATGGGCGAGCGCCGGCAAGGCGGGATTCAAGGGTTCCAAGAAGTCGACGCCGTTCGCTGCGACGATTGCAGCGGAAGGGGCAGCACGCGAGGCCGTGTCAGCCGGAATGCGCCGCGTCCACGTGCGCGTCCAGGGCCCGGGCTCCGGTCGCGAGTCGGCGATCCAGGCGCTTCAGAGCGCGGGACTGACCATCCGCTCGATCCGCGACGTGACGCCGATTCCGCATAACGGGTGTCGGCCGCCCAAGAAGAGGCGCGTCTAGGCGCGCCACGGCAGTACGCAGAGGAGAACAAGGGATATATGGCACGGTATACGGGACCTGTCTGCCGGCTTTGCCGGCGGGAAGGCG
>JAOTWC010000013.1 GCA_029863105.1 Gemmatimonadota bacterium
GCCGCGATCCGTTCAGGATCTCGGGCCGCTTGCGCTCCTCCGGCGTCATGGACAGCACAATCGCTTCCAGGCGCCGGATCCGCTTCGGATTCATCTCGACCCCGTGCACCATCTTCGACTTTACGCCCGGAATCATCTTCAACATGTCCTCGAGAGGACCCATCCTCTGGATCTGGCCGATCGCCCGAAGAAAATCCTCCAGATCGAACTGCCCGCCACCGAGCACCTTCTTCTCCAAGTGCCGCGTCGCTTCGGGGTCGATCGTCTGCTGGGCCTTTTCGACCAGCCCGACGATGTCACCCATCTGCAATATGCGACCGGCCATCCGTTCCGCGTCGAACGCGGTCAGGTCCTCGGTTCGCTCGCCGGTACCCACAAACTTCACAGGCACGCCCAACACGCCATGAATGGACAGCGCCGCGCCACCCCGGGTATCGCCATCCATCTTGGTCAGCACCACACCGGTGATGCCGATCGCGTCGTCAAACCCGCGCGCGATCCGAACCGCCTCCTGCCCCGTCATTCCGTCGGCGACGAACAGTATCTCGTCCGGTTTCGCCGCCTCCCTCAGATCCGCCAGCTCCCGAATGAGCGGCTCGTCGGCCTGCAGCCGACCGGCCGTGTCCAGCAGGACGTGGGTCATCCCGGTCCTGCGTGCGCGATCGATCGCACCGTTCGCAAAGCGAACCACGTCCTGTTCGTCCGGATCGTGCAGCACCGGCACACCGATGGACTCGGCCAGCGACGCCAACTGGTCTCCTGCCGCCGGCCGGTACGGGTCACAACCCACGAGAACGGGACGACGGCCTTCGCCGGCCAATCGCCGTGCCAGCTTTGCGGCTGTCGTCGTCTTCCCGGAACCCTGCAGCCCTACGAGCATGATTACGGTCGGCGGCACGGCCGACTCCGCGAGCTTCGCTGCGCCCTCACCGCCGAGTACGGCAACCAGCTCGTCGTGCACGATCTTGACGACCTGGTCTCCAGGCCGAATCGACTTCAACACCGACTCGCCGAGAGCCCTCTTCTCGACACGGCCGAGGAAACCCTTGGCGACCTGAAAGTTCACATCGGCCTCCAACAGGGCACGACGGACTTCCCGCAATGCCTCCCTCAGCATGGGCGCTGTCAGTACGCCGCGGCTCTTCAGCCCGCGGAACACGCCGTCCAACCTGTCGCCCAGAAGCTCGAACATCACCAGCTCCAGCAAACAAAAGACGCGACGCCCGTGGGCATATCGCGTCTGCCCGTTCCGGCGGCCGCGCCGGAACGCCGAGAGAGCCGCATATTATAGAAGGAACCAGGCCATCAGGCAACGCGTCGGAGCAGGCACCGAGCCCGGATCGCGGCGTGCTACACGGTTATGATCTGACTCCGGCCGGATCCAACGCTCACATAGCGGATGGGGACGCCCGAAACGGATTCGACACGCCTGAGATACGCACGAGCCTTCTCCGGGAGGGTTTCCATCGTTCGGCAGTCCGTTGTCGACCGTTTCCAGCCCGGGAGCGTCTCGTACACCGGCACGACGCGATCCAGCCGGGTGGTGCGGGCCGGAAATCCGCCCTGATCGGCACCGTCGAACTCATACGCCACCCCGAGCTTCAGTTCGTCGAAGCTATCGAGCACATCGAGCTTGGTCACCGCCAGCGCCGTAAGCCCATTGACGGCAGCCGCATGGCGCACTACCACGCCATCAAACCATCCCGGCCGACGTGGACGCCCGGTCGTCGCACCGTATTCGCCGCCGAGGGTGCGCAGATTCTCCGCTTCCTCGCCCTTGAGTTCCGTCGGTAGAGGGCCGTTGCCGACCCGGGTCGTATACGCCTTGACCACCCCGAGAACTTCGTCGATCACCGTGGGTCCGATACCGACTCCGACGGCCGCACCGCCAGCTGTCGTATTGGAGGAGGTCACGAAGGGATAGGTCCCATGGTCGACATCCAGCAACGAACCCTGCGCTCCTTCGAGCAGGACGCGTCCGCGCGCATTGAGTGCGGTCCTGATTTCGTCGCCCACATCCACCGCCCGCGTCAGCAGACTGGGAGCGACAGATTCGAGATGGTCCATGATCTCGGTCGCGTTCGCCCGGTCGTCCGATCCGAAGGCACCCAGGCGGCTGTTGGCCCAGGAGCAGCGTTCTACGACCATCGGCCTTAGCGCGGAAAGGTCAACCAGGTCGCACACCCGGATCCCGGCTCGGGCGACCTTGTCCCTGTACGCGGGGCCGATGCCACGTCGGGTCGTCCCGATCTGCACACCACCGCTCGTCTCACTCGCACCGTCGAGCAGTTTGTGGTACGGCAGGACCAGGTGGGCTCGCCAGGAAATTCCGAGTCGGCGCGAAATGTCGATCCCCCGACCTTCCAGCATGTCGACTTCTTCAGCCAGCGTCCACGGGTCGACGACAACGCCGTTGCCGAGCAGACAGCGCACCGAAGGATAGAGGGCACCGGAGGGGATCAGGTGCAGGATGAACTGCTCTTCACCGACTTCGACCGTGTGGCCGGCATTCGCCCCGCCCTGGTATCGTGCCACGATCGTCGCCTGTTCGGCGATCACATCGGTAATCTTTCCTTTGCCTTCGTCGCCCCACTGAGCGCCTACAAGCACGATGCAACGAGCGGATTCGCTGAACATTCAGTTCCTCACGGCCGGCCCGTCGATGGGCAGGCCCGCATGTATGAGTGCGTCCTGAATCGTGCCACGCGTATGGTCGTTCGGCGGCAGCAGGGGCGGACGCGGTAATCCTCCGACCATTCCAAGCCGATCGAGGGCGTACTTGATTCCCGGCACTCCGGTCCCGGCAACGATGGCGCGGTGCAGAGGCCCGATGCGCTCCTGCAGCCGTCCAGCCTCGCTCGTGCGTCCCGCAACGAACGCGGCGTACAGATCTGCCGACTCGGCCGGTGCCAGCACGCCGACCGCGATGATGCCGCCGCGGGCCCCGATTTCCAAACCAGCGTACAGATGGGTGCCGGCCCCGACGAGAACCGTCGCCCGATCTCCGCACACCGCACACAGGGCTCCCAGATTCTGAGTGTCGCCGGACGAGTCTTTGATTCCCACGATGTTTCCGTGACGAATCAACTCGCCGACCAGCTCGGGAGTCAGGTCGATCGGCACGAATTTCGGCACGTGATACAGAAGTACCGGCACCGGCGAGGCGTCCGCCACCTCCCAGAAGTGCAGCCGCAGGGCCTCCGCTGTCATCTGCGTGCGGAAATACGATGGCGGAAGGACGAGCACCGCGTCCGCGCCCGCGGCGGCGGCCTCCGCGCAGACCTGGATCGTAGCCCGGGTCGACTGCCTGCCGGCGCCAGCGATTACGATACGATCATCCGGCAGCGTCTCACGCGCGACGCGAACGGCAGCCACAAACTCCGAGGGCTCCAGCAGCACGGACTCGCCGGTCGAACCTCCCACGAGAACACCCGCGATGGACACCTCGCTCCAGGTCTTGAGGTTGGACGCGAAGCCATCGCTGTCGAACTGGCCGTCCGATGGCCGGAACGGAGTAGTTACCGGCAGATGGACACCGTTCAGATTCATTGGCCACCGTGAGGGCCGTCGTCGGCCAGCGTTTCCATCACGAGTTCGAAGTCGCTCGGACTCGGCGCCGCGGACTTTGCCAACTCGTAGTCCACCAATCCGATTTGAACCAGTTCGCGGAGGGACTGCTGCATCGTCCGCATGCCGTACGCTTCCCGTCCCTGCTCCATCAGCTCCATAATCTCCTCTGCGGGCCGCGCATTCAGAATGCACTCGCGCACGGCACCTGTTACACGCAGCACCTCGACGGCGGGGATCAACGTATCCGTTCCCGACCGCGGCAGGAGCCGCTGGGCGATCACCGCCATCAGCGTGTCGGCCACACGTGAGCGGACCAGATCCAGCTCATCATCCTCGAACGATCCCAGCAGCTGGCCGATCGCGCCGACTGCCGTGGCCGAGTGCATCGTCGTGATGACGAGCAGTCCCAGTTCCGCGGCGCGAATTGCCGTCGCCACCGTCTCACGATCGCGCATTTCACCGATAAGGATGACGTCGGCGTCCTGCCGGAGGGCAGCCCGAAGTCCGTCCCGGAACGACGGAGTATCCACGCCGATCTCACGCTGGGTCACGGTGCTCACGTCGTCGGGGTGGAGGAACTCGATGGGATCCTCGAGCGTCACGATGTGCTTCTGGAGCCGGCTGTTGAGCCACCCCACCATGGCCGCGAGCGTGTTGCTCTTCCCCGTCCCCACCGCCCCGGTGATCAACACGATTCCACGCGGCAGTTCAGCAATCTCGCCCAGTACGGGTGGAAGGTTCAATTCGTCGAGTGTCGGTACCGCCAGCGGGATAACGCGCATGATGATCATGAACTTGCCCCGCTGGCGCAGGATGTTGACGCGAAATCGACCCACGTCAGCCAGGTCCCAGGACGTATCGTAATCCCGCAGGCTGTCGAGATTTTCTCGGTCGCGCTCGTTCGATATCAACCTGAGCGCCAGCTGGCGCACGTCTTCCGCGGCCAGGACCTGGCTGGACAGTTTCACCATCTTGCCGTCGATGCGCGCACGGAAGACGTCCCCGGCCTTGATGTGAATCACTCGGGCTCCGCGTTCCACGGCCGCCGCGACAAGTCGCTCCACCTCAGTACCCCCGATGTTTGTCGACGAGATTTACCAGGGTCTCCCCCCGTAAGAAACGAGCCAGATTCTCTGCCATCAGGGCTGTCTGACGCTCCCAGAAGCGGGGCGAGACCGAGCCGGTATGGGGCGTCGCCAGAACGTTCGACAGCTCGAGAAGCGGACTGTCGGCCGGCAGCGGCTCTCGCCGAAACACGTCGAGCGCCGCGCCACGCAGAGAACCGCGCCGCAGGGCAGCTACCAGGGCCGCCTCGTCCACGATGCTGCCGCGAGCCACGTTCAACAAGACGGCGTCAGATCGCATGGCCGCCAGCGCTTCTTTCCCGAACAGGCCCACGCTGCCGGCCGTTTCGGGAAGCGCGAGCACGACATAGTGCGCATCCGAGACGGCCTCGGGCAGCCGGTCGGTACCAAAAACGCGATCCGCCTCTTCGGGCAGTGGTTGATCGGGGCGGGCCCGTACCGCCGTCACGTTCATTCCCAAGGCCGCCGCGAGCCGACCGATTTCACGCCCGATGCCCCCGTACCCGATGACCGCGACACGACTCCCTCCGACTTCGCGCAACGGGCTGGACGAACATGCCGAGGCGTCGAACGGCCACGGATCTGCCGGGCCGGCGGCGAGATCGAAACCACGCGCGAAATACAGAATGGCACCGATCGCCCACTCGGCCAGTGGACGACCGTACACGCCGGCAGAGTTGGTAAACAGCACGCCGCTCGCCTTCATCTCTGCGGTGAGGGACGACCGGACGCCCGCCGCCGCGGAGTGCACCCAGCGCAGGTTCGGGCCTCGGCGCAGAACGACGGCGGGCACTCCGAATCCCATGTAGATCTCGGCGTCGGCGACGGCGGCCAGCACTTCGTCGGGAACGGTCTCAACCCCATCCCCCGAGGCCTTGGCCACTATGGGGATCGACTCCACCTCCCAGTCAGGCCCTGCCACATCGCTCAGACGACGGAGACTGTCGGACGGAATCGACCAGGTGGGGTACCTGTCAGAGTGCATCCAGGCCACGAGACGGTGGACCATGGACGCCGCTCAGGAAGGTGAGGTGCTGAGGCCCATGCGCTGCCGCACCTCCGCGATCGTTTCGCGCGCCACACTGCGTGCACTCGCGGTGCCCGCCGCGAGAATCTGTCTCACGCGCTCGGGACGGTCGGCCAGCTCTCGCGCCCGCTCCCGAACGGGTGCCAGGGTTTCGGCCAGGTTGTCCGCCAGGCGGTTCTTGCAGTCGACACACCCGATACCGGCCGTCTGGCACAGGATTTCGATGTCGTCGCGCTCGGCAGACGACGAGAAATGGCCGTGCAACGCGAACACGTTGCAGACGTGAGGATTGCCCGGATCGTCCTTGCGGACGCGGGCCGGGTCTGTCACGGCGGTCCGCACGAGGCTGTGCAGCTCGTCGGGCTCCGCGAGCAGTGGGATCGTGTTGCCCTGTGACTTGGACATCTTCGTGGCGCCGTCGAGCCCCAGAATCCGCTTTCCGTGAGGAAGAATCAGAGGCTGTGGCTCCGGGAAGACCTGCCCGAAACGGGCATTCCATCGGCGAGCAATCTCGCGGGTCAGCTCCAGATGCTGCCGCTGGTCCTCCCCCACCGGAACGCGCTCGCCGAGGTACAGGAGGATGTCCGCCGCCTGCAGCACCGGATACGTCAGCAGGCCGGCGTTGACGCTTTCGGCATCTCTCGATTTGTCCTTGAACTGGGTCATACGCTGCAGCTCGCCGAGCGGAGTCACCGTGCCCAGCAACCACTGCAACTCGGTGTGCTCCGGCACGGAGGACTGCACGAACAGCGTGCACCGCTCGGGATCGAGACCACTCGCCAGCAGGCCGACTGCCAGGTCCAGCACGCGCTGCTCAAGATCCCTGGGGTCGTACTGGACCGTGATCGCGTGCAGGTCGACGATACAGTAGAAGCCATCGTAGTCGTCCAGCAGATCCACCCAGTTCCGGACCGCACCCAGGTAATTTCCGATGTGCATCTCGCCGGACGGCTGGATACCACTCAGGATGCGGGGTTTGCCTTGGCTCATATGGGGTTACGTTGTGGGCGTGGAGGCCGGTGATTACGGCGCCACGTGCGCTTCGTGGCGGATCGTCGCAACGTACCGGCGGTCGGAAACGCGGGCAACAACGGGAATCGGCATGGATGAAGTCCTGGACGCGGAGCTACTTGATGTTGCGCTGGCGGCGGCGGAGGCGGCGGCGGACGTCCACGCGGCGTTCGCGGGACGAATCGACCCATCATCGTGGCGGGAGAAAGGGCGCTCCGACTTCGTAACGGAAGTCGACCTTGAGGCCGAGAGGCGCATCCTGGAGACGATTCAGGCCCGGTTTCCCGGACACGCCATCCTGGCCGAAGAAGGGGGAGGGAGCGGGCCCAAGCCCCCTTCGAATGAATCGGTGCGGTGGATCATCGATCCTCTGGACGGCACGACGAATTGGCTCCACGGCTACCCGGAGTACGCGGTTTCGATCGCGGCACAGGATACCGATGGGCTGCGGGTCGGAGTCGTGCTGAACTCCGCGACCGGCGAGTGTTTCGAGGCCGCTCGGGGAGCGGGAGCGCGTCGCGACGGGGAGCCGATTCACGTATCAAACCTGTGCGAAGTCGGACTGGCTCTCGTCGGCACGGGGTTTCCGTTCAAGCGACTCGACCTGCTGCCGGCCTACCTGGAGAGTTTCGCGACAGTGCTGCGGGGCACCGCGGGTATCCGCCGGTCAGGCGCGGCAGCGCTCGATCTGTGCGACGTGGCGTGTGGGCGGCTCGACGCCTTTTTCGAATTTCATTTAATGCCCTGGGACGTGGCTGCAGGTGCGCTCATCGTAAGTGAGGCGGGCGGGCATTTCGACCGGCTCCCGGTCTCCGGCCTTCCGACACCGGACTGGGATCTGGCGAGCGGCGGCTTCGTGGCCGGAACTCCTGGCGTGTGGGATGCCTTCCGAGCGTTGCTGGCGGCGGCTACTTCGTAACGAGCCACACTCCCGCGAGCAACAAACCGAGACCGACCGCTCGAGCGGGATCCAGCAACCTGACCTCCAGCCCGAGAAGGCCGAAGTGGTCGAGTACGGCGCCGGCGACGAGCTGGGCGGCGATGAGCGGCGCCACCGTGTTCGCGAGGCCGATGCGCGGGATCGAGTAGGAAATCGCCGCGATCAGCACCAGCCCCAGACCGCCGCTGAGCAACGCGTAGGCCGGTACCTCGCGCCATTTCGACAGGTGGCCGCCTCCCATGACCAGCAGCGGGATGCTGGCGATCAGCGCCCCGCCCAGGTGCACGACGAACGCGCTCTCCAGGCTTCCGATGCGCTGGCTCATCATGCTGGCCAACGGACTCTGGAGGCCGATCGCGAGTCCGCCGACGAACGCGATGGCCAGGGCCAGGAGCAGCGTCGTCATCCAGGCTGGACCGTCATCCGTGCTGGTCTGCCTCGTCGATTTCGATCGCCTCCACCTCGGCGTCGATGACCTTTGCCGTCTCATCGTCATCCGCGGCTCCGAGAGCTTTCGGAGCCTCCTCTTCCGCCGGCCCCAGCAGTCCCATGTCGCGCTTCAGGGCCAGCAGGCGGTCCTCGACGTCGGCATCGCTGTCGCCACCCTCGAGCAGGGTGAACTCCCTGCTAAGGTCGTCGCCTTCCAGGTCCTCCGTGACTTCGGCGGCCGCGAGTGCCTTCCGCTCTGAGTCCTCGATCTTCTCCACCATCTGATCGAACGCGCGAAAAGCGCTCTTGTCCTGCAGGCCGGCCATCGTGTCATGAATCCGGCGCTGAGCCTGCGCGCGCTTCTGCTTCGCAATCAGGAGGTTCTTCTTACGCTTCGCCTCTTCGATCTTTGAGTTGAGCTGGCGGAGCGAGTCCTTCAGCCGCTCCGTTTCTTCCCGATGCTTGCTCCACTGCTCTTCGAGCTCGGCTGCATTAGACGCATGCTCCTGACCACGAACCAGGGCCTGCTTCGCCAGGTCGTCCCGATCCTCGCGAACGGCCAGCCTGGCCCTCCGCTCCCACTCCCGGGCCTGTTTCCGCTCGTCCTCGACCTGCATGCGGAGCTTGCGCTCGTCGGCAATTGCGACAGCCACCTCCTGCTTGGCCTGCGCGAGCTGCTTGCGCATGTCCTCGATGACCTGAACAAGCATCTTTTCCGGATTCTCCGCCTTGGCGATCAGGTCGTTGATGTTCGACCTCAGGAGGCGGGAAAAGCGATCGAATATTCCCATGTCAATCAGCCCGTGGTGAGATTGTCTTTATGTGCCGTCAGGGCGAGCGAGATGCTCTCGAACGAAGCCTGGAACTCCGAAAAATCCAGATTTTCGAGTTCCAGGGCATCGCCAAGCACGATCTCGCCATCCTCCAGGCCATACGAGCCGTGCACGAGCTCCGATGCATTCATCTCGAGCAACCGGCTGTACAGTTTCAGCCGCTCCGCATCTGTCTCCGGCGCCGGTTCCACGGCCGAACGCAGCACGATGAGCGGCGGCGAGTAGCTGACGACCACCGACGAACGACCGGTCAGATCCGGGTCGATGATCCACAAGTTCTCGCCAATTTCCTCGTAATTCAGCTCCATCCGAATCATGAAGCTCTCGAAGTCGTCGCGACTTATCATCCGATTCGATCCTCGGGTTCGGCGGATACCGGCAGCTCGGGCGATGCCTCGAGCAACCGAGTCAGGAAATCCTGTTTGTCCGCCAGTTCATGCACCTGGTCACTCAGGAGCTGCAGCTGCTCCTCGAGCCCAGCAATCCGCTGCGATCCCTCCTCGTCGTGATCCACCGAGGGTCGGGAAGCTCTCGATTCGATCGCCTTGCCGATCGCGTTGGCCAGCGGCGACAAAACAAACATGACGACGATGATCATCAGAATCCACGTCGGCATAGCGTCTTCGAACCTCCCCGATGCACCTCGGATCCTCACGAAGCATCCTACGCACCCGGACACTTCGCAGTTTCGGGCCGCGTCCCACTCCGTACGGTAACGCCGAGCGAGCCGTTGTTCCAACACTTCGGCTGATCGGCTCGCGTCTCAGGTCATTAGCCCGTCAGCGAAGCACCTTATTCGCCGTCCGGTCCGACTGCCGCCCTCCGACAGGCCGCTTGGACGGTGGGTGGCGCATCAGGTGCCTGCCGAGGAAGTGTCCGGTGTGGCTCCCATCGGCGGCTGCAACATCCTCCGGTGTACCGCAGGCGACTACCGCACCGCCTTCGGATCCGCCGTCGGGCCCGAGGTCGATTACATGATCGGCCGTCTTGATCACGTCGAGATGATGTTCGATCACGATCACGGTATTGCCAAGCTCGACCAGCCGGTGGAGCACTTCGAGCAGGATCCGGATATCGTCGAAATGCAGCCCGGTGGTCGGCTCATCGAGGATATATACCGTCTGGCCGGTACCCCGCTTCGACAGTTCGGAGGACAACTTGACGCGCTGCGCTTCGCCGCCCGATAGCGTGGTCGCCGACTGGCCCAGGGTGATGTAGCCGAGACCTACGTCGGCAAGTGTCTGGAGACGCGATGCGACTCTCGGTATCGCATCGAAGAACTCACGGGCTTCGCTGACGGTCATCGACAATACGTCGGCGATGCTCCTCCCCTTGTAGAGAATTTCGAGCGTTTCGCGATTGTACCGACGGCCGCGGCACACGTCGCACGGTACGTACACGTCCGGAAGGAAGTGCATCTCGATCTTCACGAGACCGTCACCACGGCACGACTCGCAGCGCCCACCCTTCACGTTGAAGCTGAACCTGCCTGGCGTGTACCCCCGAATACGAGATTCCGGCAGACGCGAATACAACTCCCGGATCGGACCGAACAAGCCCGTGTAGGTAGCCGGGTTCGATCGTGGCGTACGTCCGATTGGACTCTGGTCGACATCGATCACCTTGTCGATCCATTCGACTCCTTCGATTTGGTCGTGATCTCCCGGCGCCTGCTTCGCCCGGTGGAGCTTCCGGGCAAGACCCCTCCAGAGTACGTCCTCCACGAGTGTCGACTTGCCGGAACCTGACACGCCGGTGACGGCGATGAATGTCCCGAGCGGAAACTCCACGTCGATTCCGCGGAGATTGTGCTGGCGTGCGCCCCGCACGGTCAGGTGGTGACCGTTCCGGGCGGATCGCCGGACGGCGGGCACGGGGATCGAACGATCGCCACGCAGATAGGCTCCGGTGAGCGAGTCCTTGTGCGCCAGAAGATCCGCCACGGAGCCCGAAACGATGATCCGCCCGCCGTGGCGGCCCGCGCCCGGACCCATGTCGACGACATGGTCCGCCGCCCGGATCGTGTCTTCGTCGTGCTCCACGACGAGGACCGTGTTGCCCAGATCCCTCAGAGTGCGGAGTGTGCCAAGCAGGCGCTGGTTGTCGCGTGGATGCAACCCGATGCTCGGCTCATCGAGCACGTACAGCACGCCCACGAGCCGGCTGCCGATCTGCGTGGCGAGCCGAATGCGCTGGGCTTCCCCGCCTGCCAGGGTGTCGGCCGATCGGCCCAGCGTGAGGTATCCCAGGCCAACCTCGTCGAGGAACCTGAGCCGATCGACGACTTCCTTGAGAATGGGTTCGGAGATCTCGACGTCGAGTCCGGCGAGCTCGATGTCATCGGCGATCCGAGTGAAGAACTCCAGTGCCTGACCCACCGGCCACTCGACGACATCTGCCAGCCCCCGATCCGCCACCGTAACCGCTCGACTCTCGGCTCGCAGGCGGCCACCCCCGCAATCCGTGCAAGTGCGTGCGGTCATGTAATCGTGTAGCGACCGCCGCACCGACTCGCTCTCGGTGTCGTGGTACGCGATTCGGATGTGTTCCAGGTACCCCTCCCAGTCCAGCTCCGGATCCCCGAGCAGGACCGCCGTCCGTTGATCGTCCGTCAGCTCACCCCAGGCCTGGTTCAGATCGAAGGCGTGCCTGGCTGCCAGTTTCGGAAGGACCACGCGCCGCAGACGGCCTGTCGGCGCGCCCCAGGCGAGCAACACCCCTTCCAGAATCGAGATACCCGGACCGCCCACGGCAAGGTCGAGGTTCGGCTCGAGTCGAACCCCGAGACCGTCGCATCCCTGGCAGGCCCCATATGGCGAATTGAAGCTGAATTGGCGCGGCTCGAGCTCGGGAATGCTGATGCCACACCCGACACAGGCGTAGTGCTCACTGAACAGATGTGTTTCTCGCGGCGCATCCGCTGTCGCGGTCTGGCGAACCACCTCCACGGTGCCATCCGCCATGCGCAGAGCGGTCTCGACCGATTCCGCGATCCGCTGACGGGCATCCTCACGCAGGACGAGCCGATCTATCACGACCGCGATGTCGTGATTGGCCCGGCGATTGAGCGCCGGTGGATCACTCAGGTCGATCAGATCTCCGTCGACGCGAGCGCGGACGAACCCCGCTTTCAGGGTACTGGCGAACAGGTCACGGAATTCGCCCCTGCGCCCTCTCACGAGCGGAGCGAGGACTTCGATCCTGCTCCCGGTCGGCCAGCCGGCGATCTGAGCCGCGATCTGGGTCGGCGAGCCGCGGCGGACCGGGCGTCCACACTCGGGACAATGCGGTGTGCCCGCCCTCGCCCACAGAAGTCGCAGGTAGTCATACACCTCTGTGACAGTGCCCACTGTGCTGCGCGGATTCCGCGTGGTGCCTCGCTGCTCGATCGCTATCGCCGGCGACAGGCCGTCGATCTGGTCCACGTCCGGCTGCTCCATGACGCCGAGGAACTGCCGGGCATACGCCGACAAGGATTCCACGTAGCGGCGCTGGCCTTCCGCGTAGATGGTGTCGAACGCGAGCGATGACTTTCCCGAGCCGGAAAGACCCGTTATCACCGAGAGCGCGCCCCGCGGGAATGACACATCCACATCGCACAGGTTGTGCTCCCGCGCACCCCGCACGACGAGAAAGGTCCCGGCCCGATTCTCGCCGGTCATGGCGCCGGCTCGCCGCGCCACAGATCCTCCAGCGACTCTCGTCTCCGGACGACGCGGAAGCGTCCGTTCTCGAGCATTACCTCGGCCGGTCGGGGCCTCGAGTTGTAGTTCGAAGCCATGACGAATCCGTAGGCACCGACGTCCCTGACGACAAGCAGATCTCCCGGTCGAACCTCGTGCAGCGACCGGTCGGTACCGATCACGTCGCCCGACTCGCACGTCGGCCCGAGAACGTCCACCGTCGCCGGTCCGGATGTTGCTCCGTCCAGCGCTTCGATGCGATGCTGGGCCCCGTACAGGGCGAACCGGGCGAAGTCGGTGAACCCGGCGTCACACACGAGAGCAGGCTTGCCTCCGTGCTCGCGGCGGTAGAGTACGCGCGTCACGAGGAATCCAGCTCGTGCCACGACCGATCGACCCGGCTCGAACCGACTGCTCAATCCCGTGCCCTCGAGCCGCCGATCCACCCGTTGAATCAGGGCGGAAGGATCCGGATCGTCGTCGGATTCGTAGTCGACGCCCAGCCCTCCACCGAGGTCGAACTCCCTGACCGGCGTTCCGTGGGCCGCCAGCCGCTCCGCCAGATCCAGGAGGACGTCTAGCGCCCGATCCCACGGCTCGAGAGAACCGATGCCGGATCCGAGATGAACGGCAAGCACGTCCGGATCGAGACCGGGCGTGGCCGCGAGGCGGGACCATGCATCGACAACCTCCTCGGGAGCGTAACCGAACTTGGCGTCGGCTCGGCCCGTCTCGAGGGAAGGATGGGCGCCTGCCCGGATGCCGGGTCGCACTCGTAGTCCGACCCGGGTCGGAAGCGCGGGGTCGGCGGCTGCGACAGCGGCATCCACCTCGTGATCTGCCTGCAGCACGACAAGTGCCAGTCCGGATCCGATTCCCTCGGCCACGACGTCTGCTGACTTCGGCACGCCGCCGAGGAGGATCCGTGTGCGCGGGAAACCAGCCCGTTCGGCCCGGGCGCGCTCGCCAGCGGTCGCCACCTCGATCCCGATGCCCGTGCCGCGCAGTCTGTCCAGGACGGCAAGGTTGGTATTCGCCTTGGCCGCGAAGTAGATACGGCCGGGATCCCCGGCAGCAGCCACCCAACGCCGGGTAGCCGTCTCCAGTGATTCTGCCGAATAGACGTAGGTCGGCGTTCCTGCCGTGGCCGCGATCGCTTCGAGGAGTGTGCCCGACGGACGGCTCATCTTGGAACCAGAATCCGACCGGCCAGAGGATCGATCTCGACCTCGAGTGGCGTCTCGCCTCTCACCTGGCCGTCGATCTGAATGGCCACAGGTGGATCCGTCTCGATTCGCACCGAGCGCGCCTGGAGGAAGAACATGCGGTCGTCACCTGCGAACCGGCGCGTCGCCATTCGCCAGACCATGCCTGCCATGTCCGGCAGGTGTCGGGGTGCGAACACGGCTATGTCCAGCAGCCCGTCCTGAAAGTCGGACCGTGGCGCCACCATCACCTCGACCGGCAGCGACCCGGCTCCTATCATGCCGGCGGTCGCGAGCAGC
>JAOTWC010000260.1 GCA_029863105.1 Gemmatimonadota bacterium
ACGCTGCTGTCCGTGAGCCTGTTCGTCCCGGTCGTCGCCGGTCTGTACACGCGAACGCCGGGGACTCCAGCCGCGTTGGCCGCGATGGCGGGTGGGGTCGCCGGCGTCGCGGCCGTGAGGCTCGGCGCCCTCCCGGCCGCCGGCTGGGTGACTCCTTACACTGTCGGGCTGGGAGCCGCCATCGTGTGCTTTGTGGCGGGTACTCTGCTCAGCCCAGCGCGCACTCGTTCTTCCCCGCCTCCAGCACCTGCGCCTCCTGCGAACTGACCGCGGCGAGCCCGACGTTGACGGCCTTGATCGTCCGATACGCGTCGGGCGGGGCTGAAATGCCACGGTTCACGTAGGCGCGAAATTCGGCTTCGTCCGTGATCTTCAGGACCGGGTTCGCCCCGACCAACTCTTTGAACATGCGCCCCACGGACAGATCTGGATTCCGCTCGCCGTCGGTACCGTAGTGCGCAGGATAGACGACTGCCTCGCGGGGCCACGTGGCACGAGCCGCGTTGAGGCTGGCCCATAGATCTCCCGTCCACGCCTCCGTTCGACCAGCCAGATCCGGTCGGCCGATCGACCCCACGAACAGGAAGTCGCCCGTGAGGATGGCTTCCTCGCCCAACAGGAAGCACACGCTGCCGAGCGTGTGCCCTGGGGTGTGGCAGACCGTGATCGCGGAACTGCCGACCGAAATCTCGTCCCCGTCGCGGATCGCCGTGAACTCGACCATCCCGGGCGTTTCATCGTACGGATATACGGCGTCCGCGGCGTGCAGGTAGTACGGCACGCCGAGCGTCGCCGACAGGGCGGGCGCTCCGCTGATGTAGTCCGCATGCACGTGCGTATCGGCAACCCCGACCAGGCGCGCGCCGGCTGCCTCCGCGGCATCGGCCCAGGTCTGCCAGGCGCGCGACGGATCGACGGCGAGCGCCTCATCGCCGCAAACCACGAGGTACCCGAGCGCTCCCTTCCCGACCCGATCGAACTGAACGAGGCGGTCGAAGCCGGCCGGCGCCGGCACCACGCGCTGACGGAGCATGTCCATCCAGGCCGTCACGCCCCCGCGTAATGACAGCGCGTTGAAGCCCTTCGCCGCCAGAAAGCCCGCCACGGTCAGGCTCGCATTGCCATGGCCGCACACGACCGCCACCCGCGCCGACGGGTCAATGCCGACCTGCGTCGGATCGTCCAGGCCCATGATCACGGAACCCGTCTCGTTGACGAAGTTCGGCGCCTCCACCGTGCCCGCGGCCAGTCGATGCGCGGCCCGGACGTCGAGCACCTGGATGTTCTCGCCACCCTCCAGGATGTCCGCCAGTTCCGTCGGTGTGATCTCCAGATTCCCCGTATTCAGCATTCCCGGTGTCTCCTGTCGGCTGCCTCGGCCATCACCGCCTCCACGTCGTGGGGCTGTTTCGGTATCGACGGACCCAGCACGCGATGCGCGTCGTCCGTCACGAGAACATCGTCCTCGATCCGTATTCCCCCCACTCCGACCCAGGATTCCAGGAGATCGAAGTTGATGAAATCTTCGCAGGTTCTGGCGGATCGCCAGCGTTGAATGAGTTCGGGAATGAAATACGCGCCCGGTTCGACCGTCACCACCCAGCCCGGAACCAGCGGTCGAGCGAGCCGCAGGGCCGACAGGCCGAATTGCGTGCTGCGCTCAAATCCATCGCCGTAGCCGACGAGGTCTTCGTCGATCGCTTCCCCGTCATGCACGTCCATGCCCATCATGTGGCCCAGACCGTGGGGCATGAACAGCGCGTGTGCGCCGGCTGCGACGGCCTCCGCCGGGTCCCCCTTCATCAGACCGATGTCGGTGAGCGCCGATGCGATTGCGAGTGCTGCCACGAGATGTACGTCCCGAAACGGCACACCCGGCTTCATCGCGTCGATCGCCGCGAGCTGCGCACCCAGCACGGCCTCGTACGCGGAACGCTGCCGGCCGTCGAATCGGCCCGACACGGGGAGGGTCCGGGTGATATCGCTGCAGTACCCGGTGTCGGTTACGGCACCGGAGTCATGCACGACCAGATCCCCATCTTCCATCCGGTTCGCCCACGCGTGATTGTGCAGAACCTCCCCATGCACCGAGAAGATGATCGGGAAAGACACGTCGCCGCCGGACGCGAGCGCTTCGCCGCGAATGCGACCGGCGACCTCTCGCTCCCACAGCCCCGGACGGACCGTCCGCATGGCGAACAGGTGCATGTCACGACTCACCGCGATCGCGCGTTCGATCTCGGCTATCTCCACATCCGATTTGACGAGCCGCTGTTTCAGCACCGCCTCCATCAGGCCTCGATCGGCCCGGCCGTTCACGTCACCAGCCGGGATACCGAGCAGCGATTCGAAGGCCAGGCGGTTTTCGGGCCGGTACTGCGGGAGGAAGCGCAGGGGACGGCCCGTGTCAATCGCGGCTTCGAGATGATCCTGCAGGAGTGCCGGCGGCACCGTCTGTCCCACCCCAACCGACGCCGCGAGGTCGCGAAATGACGGTTGAGGGCCCGTCCACACGACGTCGTCGATCGTCGGTTCGTGGCCGAACAGATACGCTTCCCCGGAATTGGCGTCGATGGTCCCTACGAGGCCAGGAATGTTCAACCCGAAGTAGTAGCGGAAGGAACCGTCCTGCCTGAAACCATAGTGGTTGTCGGCGTAGTTCATCGGGCTGAGTTCGTTGCCCGGCAGCAGGATCAGGCCATCTCCGACCCGTTCGGCGAGTTGGGCCCGCCTCGTGGCGAATACGGCGCTGTCGATCACGATCGTTGCTCCTGGTTCGAGGGGCTCAGGCGCCATTCTACTCTATCGCCGCACCGGGATGATAGGTTGGCGGCATGAACCGCATCCGGCAGGCGGAACCCACGGCGTCCGCGCCGATCGTCATCGTAGGCGGTGGCGTGATCGGCGTATGTTGCGCGCTTGCGCTCGCGCGGCGGGGGGCGTCAGTCGTGGTTCTGGAGCGGGACGAAATCGGCGGGGCGGCCTCGTTCGGCAACGCCGGCACCGTCTCGCCTGGTCATGCTCCCATCAATGGCCCCGGCCGGTGGAGAGAACTGATGCGGTCGATGATCGACCCCCTCAGTCCGCTCTACATATCGCCGCGCCTTTCCCCGCGTCTCGCCCGCTGGTTGTGGACGTTCGCGCGTCACTGCGACCCGGCGCATGTCGAGCACTGCCGCGCAGTCATGGAACCGTTC
>JAOTWC010000261.1 GCA_029863105.1 Gemmatimonadota bacterium
GCCATCACTCGCACGTCGACTTCGAGAGGTTTCTCTCCTCCGACACGCAGGATACGGTGTTCGTCGAGTACGCGAAGTAGTTTCACCTGCAAGTGCAGCGGCATTTCGCCGATCTCGTCGAGGAAAATCGTGCCGCGGTGAGCCACCTCGAAGTACCCCTTCCGCGCACGCGTCGCTCCGGTGAAAGCGCCCTCTTCGTGTCCGAACAGTTCGCTCTCAAGAAGGCTCTCCGGCAACGCGCCGCAGTTGACCGCCATGAACGGGCCTCTCGATCGAGGACCCTCCGCGTGGATCGCCCGCGCCAAACGCTCCTTGCCGACGCCGGTCTCGCCCAGGAGGAGCAAGGAGCTGTCGGCACGTACCACCCTGCGCGCCAAGTCCAGGAATACCTGCATGGCCGGACTGTCGGAGATGAAGTCGTTCAGGCTGTACTGCTCCTCGGGCCGTTCGGCACGGAGCCGATTGATCGCCTCCTCGCGCCGGCGCTCGATCAGCGCGGCCAGCGCTCGCTGTAGCGCGTGGTCGCCCAGCTGCCGATTGAGCACGCCGAGGCAGCCCATCGTGAGCAGAGAGGCTCGGTCCTCGGCGTCTTCGCGATCGGTCAGCACCACAACCTCGGGTCGTTCGGGTAGGTCACGGACGAACCGGACCAGGTTCTCGAGCGGCTCCGGTAGAAACGCCTGGCCGATGACGAGAAGGTCGAAATCCGTACTCGAGACCTGCTCGAGGAGCTCCGTTCCAGTGGAGACGGCGTGGGGCGTCACCTCCGGATACCGAAGCAGTTGCATGACCCGAGAGCGCTGCAACTCCGGGTCGACCGCGACCAGGACGTGGATCAGCATGAATCCTCCGACCCTAGTCTACACCCGATTTATTCGGGTCTCATGGCCCGATTTCGCGCCAACCCGTGCTGACTTCGACGCCGGACGCCGTGCTTAAGTAGTTCTAAAAAAGTCACTTGCTGCAAGACAAGACCCTCCAGCTCCCGTGGCACACGTTCTGCTAAGTCGTCCCAATGATGCCATCGGACCGTGGAGAGCGAGGTATGGAAGGACCCCAGGAGCAGTCCGCTCCGGAGAAGCAGGGCAACGGCCACGACGCAGCCAAGGAGCAGCGGCCGGACGCCGAAGAGCGTTCCGGCAGGCCTCCAAAGCACCTCCCGCGCCCTACCCGACGCTAACCCAGGACGAAAGAGAAATGGTTGACCCGAAGGAGGTCGGACCCATGCAACCGCCGCAACCCGTTTCTGATGGAGCCGCGGAATCGATATTGCTCGACGGCGCCGATTCCCCTCTGGCCAACATCGAAACTGACCTCGCCGCCGTACGGCGGACCTGCTCGGACAAATCCAAGACGGTCGAGGAGCGGCTCGAAGCCTACGAGGACGTGTTCGAATCAGAAGTCGGCGACACGATCGTTTCGCGCGCTCGGAACATCGAGCGCGAGGTGGGCTTGCGTCAGATCTACCTGAAGTTCGAAGGGGACAATCCCTCGGGGACGCAGAAAGACCGGATCGCCTTCGCCCAGGCCATGGACGCGCTGCGCCGAGGGTTCGATGCCATTACCGTGGCAACCTGCGGCAACTACGGAGTGGCCGTCTCCTTCGCCGCATCGCTCGCGGGCCTTCGCTGCATCGTCTATGTCCCCGAGACGTACCGAACGCGGCGCGTTCTGGAAATCGAGCAGCACGGCGCAGAGGTGCTGCGAGTACCCGGCGACTACGAGAATGCCGTCGAGGTCTCCCGGGGACGATCGGACCAGGACGACATCTACGATGCCAACCCCGGCGGGGCGAATACTCCCCTGCAGCTGAGGGCCTACGGGGAGATCGCGTACGAAATCTACGACGAGCTGCGAGACGCCCCCGCCGCGATCGCGGTACCCGTGTCGAACGGCACGACCCTTGCCGGCATCCACAAGGGATTCGTCAGCTTGTACCGGCGCGGCAAGACGTCACGCATCCCGATGATGGTGGCCGGATCGTCCTACGGGAAGAATCCGATTGTGAAGGCATTCCACAAGAACGCAGCGGTGTGTGAGAACCTGCCGCCGGAAAAAATACGCGAGACCGCCGTCAACGAACCTCTGATCAACTGGTCGTCCATCGACGGCGATCACGCACTTCATTCCGTCCGCAGTTCCTCTGGCTGGGCCTCCTACGTGAGCGATCGCAACATGCTCCGTTTCTCCAAGATCGTCCGCGAGCAGCAAGGGCTGAGTGTTCTGCCGGCGGCAACGGCAGGTTTGAGCGCTCTACTGGAACGACATCAGGCGAACCCACTCCCCAATGACCGCTATGTAGCGATACTCACAGGGCGGAAGTCATGAACGAGTTTCCCGAGGGGAGCGCGATCGTCTACTGCGAGGGCGCGTTCGGCGCGACGAACGGTAAGACGGCGCACGGCCTCGTGCGACGAAGCCGGCGCTACCGGCTGTCGTCCATCGTTGATTCCCGCTGCGCAGGACGCGACGCCGGAGAGATCCTCGACGGCAAGGCGGTCGGCGTTCCGGTGGTCGACAGCCTCAACGCCGCGCTGGCGCGAGATGCCGCGACACACTTCGTCGTCGGCCTGGCGCCGGACGGAGGGCGTCTGGATTCCAAGGCACGCGGCGCTGTCCTTCAGGCGATTCGCGGCGGACTGCATGTTGACTCGGGCCTGCACGACTTCCTTTCTGAAGACCCGGAGATCGGCGACCTGGCAGTTCGATGCGGCGTGAAGATCCGCGACGTTCGCAAGCCTCCGCATCGGAAACAGCTCCACTTCTTCAGCGGGAAGATCGCCGAGGTGAGTTCCATGCGCGTCGCGCTTCTTGGGACGGATTCGGCTGTGGGCAAGCGGACGACCGCGTGGGTTCTGGTGGACGCGCTGCGCGCAGGGGGCTATTCCGCAGAGATGATCGGGACGGGCCAGACCTCGTGGCTTCAGGGCGCACGTTACGGATGTATTTTCGATTCCCTGGTCAACGACTTCGTCAGCGGTGAGATCGAGCACGCGGTCTGGCAGTGCTGGTCGGAGCAGTTACCCGAGGTGATGGTCCTCGAGGGACAGGGGAGCCTGCTGAATCCCGCCTATCCCGGCGGTCTGGAACTCCTGGCGGCGGGTCGACCTCACGTCGTCGTGATCCAGCATGCTCCGAAGCGAAGCCACTACGACGGCTTCCCCAACCATGCGA
>JAOTWC010000262.1 GCA_029863105.1 Gemmatimonadota bacterium
TGCGGCCATGGAAGCCACTCTCGTTGCCTGGCTCGACCCCGACACGGCGCGAACCGGAATCCCGAGCGTGCGCATGCTGACCGCCCCGGCTGCCGAGGTATACGACCGGGCGAAGCGTGCGCTGGAGTGTCTTCCCCAGGAACTCAGACCGCGCGTGACGGTCGGGCACATGGAGTCTCTCGTCGGGGCGGGCTCCGCTCCCGGCCAGGTGATCGACTCTGCAGGGTGGATCCTGGGGGGATCCGCAGGGGCGCTGGATGTCGCTTGCCGGGCAGCGCAGCCGGCTCTCGTGGGGCGCGTCAGCGATGGAGGGTATCGGATCGACTTCCGTTGCGTGTCCGATGCCGAGATCGCCGACATCGTCCGTATCGTAGCTGCGGCGCTGGCACAGTGCTGACGGATCGGGCGGCTTTCCTTGATCGGGACGGAACGCTTGTTCGGGATCCCGGCTATCTGAGCCGGGCGTCCGACGTTGCTCTCCTGCCCGGCGTGGCGGAGGCGATCCGTCGCTTGAACCAGGCCGGGATTCGCGTGATCGTCGTAACGAACCAATCCGGTATCGGGCGTGGATACTACTCGGAAGAGGGTTTTCGCGCGGTACAGGCCGAGATCGATCGCCAGCTGGAGTGCGATGGCGCTCGTATAGATGCGACCTACTTCTGTCCGCATGACCCCACCGTTCACAAGTGCGACTGCCGGAAACCGGGCCTCGAGCTGTATCGCCGGGCCGCGGCAGATCAATCGGTTGACACCGCGGGGTCCTGGTTCGTGGGCGACCGCGTAAGTGACGTCGAACCGGCGCACGCGCTCGGAGGTCACGGCTTGCTGCTCGCCGGTCGCGACGGCACGTTCGATGAGCCGCTGCCGCCCGGTTGCCAGCGGGTGGAGCACCTGTCCGAGGCCGTGGACCGGATACTGCGAGGCGGGGTCGTGGCGGAGGCTCCGTACCGTGTGGCTGTCCTCGTGTCGGGCTCGGGATCGAATCTTCAGGCACTGATCGACCGGTTCGCCGATGCGAGCGCCAAGCCGTCCGTGAACATCTGTCGAGTGATCAGCAGCCGATCGGGCAACCGGGCGCTGGACCGGGCGCATGAGGCAGGTATCCCGACGGCGGTCGTGCCACAGGGTGAGACGGCCGACTGGCTGGGCGCAGAACTGAGTGCCTCGGGAGCGCAACTCGTGGTGTTGGCGGGCTACATGAGGCTCGTACCGCGTGAGCTGGTCGAGGCCTGGCGCGGAAGGATCATCAACGTTCATCCAGCCTTGCTGCCCGCGTTTGGAGGGCAGGGCATGTTCGGACGGCGTGTTCATGAAGCCGTTCTCGAGGCCGGCGTGCGCGTGACGGGGGTTACGGTGCACCTCGTCGACGAGGAGTACGATCGGGGACCGGTGGTTGCGCAGTGGCCGGTGCCGGTTCTCGAAGACGATGATGCCGCCCGGTTGGCGGCCCGAGTGCTGGAGGTGGAGCACCGTTTGTTGCCAGCCGTTGTGGCTGCGGTAGCTGATGGCAGTTGCGTGCTCGGGCCCGATGGCGCCCGGTGGACGAGGCCGCTGACGCCGGATGACGTGTTCAGGCAGTAGATTCCAAATTGCGTTGCGCGAAGCGTCGTCGGGGAGCGTCAAGCAGAACCATGGAGAAGCGAGAATGCCATACGCTCTGTTGAGCGTATCCGATAAAACGGGTATCGAAACGTTTGCGGCCCAGCTGGTCGACCGGGGGTTCGAGATTCTATCGACCGGCGGCACGGGCACCGTCCTGCGCGACGCCGGAATCGCCGTGAAGTCGGTTTCGGACTACACCGGGTTTCCCGAGATCATGGGCGGCCGCGTGAAGACTTTGCACCCGGCGATTCATGCCGGGCTTCTCGCGAGGCTCACTATTGAGGACGACGTGGCGGATCTGGACCGGCACGGCTTCTCCCCCATCCGGCTGGTGGCCGTCAACCTGTACCCGTTTCGTGAGACCGTGGCGAGGCCCGATACGATGTTTGCGGATGCGCTGGAGCAGATTGACATCGGGGGTCCCACGATGTTGCGGGCGGCGGCAAAGAACCATGGATTCGTCTGGCCGGTCTGTCAGCCATCGCAGTACTCGCGGGTCATTGAAGCCATCGATGCCGGTGGAGAGCATGAAGATCTCCGCCGCCGACTGGCGGCCGCGGTGTTCGAGCACACGGCCACGTACGATGCCGCCGTCGCAGGCTACATGACGTCGGGGCCCGCGGTCCGGGACGACCTTCCACCGGAGCTTCTCCTGTCGATGATTCGGATCCAACCGTTGCGCTACGGCGAGAATCCGGATCAGGAGGCCACCTTCTATCGGAGCGGAGCGCACGCGCCGTTCGGCATCCCGGCGCTCGAACAACTGCATGGCAAGGAACTGTCGTATAACAACCTGCTCGACGTCGACGGCGCGCTGCAGGCGATAGGTCCTTTCCTGGGAGAAACTGACGCGGCCTGCGCGATTCTCAAGCACACGACGCCCTGCGGCATCGCAGTGGGTCGTTCGGTAGCCGAGGCGTATCGAAAGGCGCTGGCCTGTGACCCGGTCTCAGCTTTCGGCTCGACGGTCGTGCTCTCCCAGCCGGTCACCGAGGAACTCGCCGAGGCACTCGCCGGAATGTTCGTGGAGTGTCTGGTAGCGCCCGGATACGCCAGTGCCGCCCTGGAACTCCTCACAGCCAAACCCAACGTGCGAATTCTGGTCCCGCGCGAAGGAGAGCGTCTGGCTGGTTCCGCGGGGCACATCGTGCGCGGGCTCGACGTCCGCGGTGTGGCCGGTGGGCTTCTCGTGCAAACACCTCCACAACCGGCCGCAGCGAGCGAAACACGGGCTGGAGCGAAATCGATGGGGTCTCGGGAGCCAACGGACGCCGAGTGGATGGACCTCGCGTTCGCATGGGCTGCCGTACAGTCGGTCAAATCGAACGCCATTCTTCTGGCTCGCGACGCAGCGTCGCTGGGCATCGGCGCGGGCCAGATGAGCCGGGTGGATGCGGTTCAGCTGGCAATCTCCAAGGCGGCGGCCCAGGGCTTGTCCCTTGAGGGCTGCGTACTTGCCTCTGATGCGTTCTTTCCGTTTCGCGACGGTGTCGATGTGGCGGCCGCGGCCGGGGTCACGGCGATCATCCAGCCCGGCGGCTCCAAGCGGGACGACGAGGGCGAGCA
>JAOTWC010000263.1 GCA_029863105.1 Gemmatimonadota bacterium
TCTGGCCGCTGTCACGGTGGCGGACTGCGTCCCCGTTTACCTTGTCGAGTCCGAGATGGGATTCCTCGGCCTGCTCCATGCGGGTTGGCGTGGTGCGGCTGCAGGTATCCTGGGCCGCGGCATCGAACAGGTCGTTTCCCGGTCCGGGGGGCGCCTCGCGGCGGTTCGAATCCACCTGGGTCCGGCGATCTGCGGGGACTGCTACGAGGTCGGCCCCGAGGTCCCGCAGGCGTTCGGTCTGAGTCCACGCGGGCGGACCAGGTTGGATCTTCGCGAGATCCTGCGTCGCCAGGCCGCGGATTCAGGTCTTTCCGAGGACAGCGTGACAAGTTCGAGCCTGTGCACTCGATGCGATGCCGAGCGCTTTCACTCACATCGAGCGGCCGGTGAGGCCGCGGGCAGAATGGCAGCGTTTCTCGGCCGGCTGGCATGATGGGACCTGCCGGGTTTGGCTCCACCGGACAAGCCCTGAGGGGTTTGCCAACGGCGAATGGAAACTGTATGTTGCGCGGCTGAGAAACGTGTTCGTCGTAGGCCGAACGAACGCCCGTGGTTGGACTGAAGTGGGGAGAAGCACTCGGCCCCACTTTTTTGTTGTGGGTCAGTTTTCGTCGTTGCGGAGACAGACATGTCGGACAAACTGGAGGCGGCTCTCGAGCAGGTGCTCGATGAGCTGGGTTACGAGCTGGTCGTGCTCGAGCGAGGTGGCGGACGGCGACGCCCGCTGCTCCGCCTGCGTGTCGAACGGCACGGGGACCGGCCGGGAAGGTCGACCATGACGGCGGACGACTGCGCACACGTCAGCCGCAGGGTGATGGAAATGCTCGAAGCGCGGAAGGACACGGCGAACGACTTCGTGCTCGAGGTGTCGTCGCCGGGTATAGAGCGTCCGTTGGTGCGGGTGGCAGACTACCAGCGGTTCGCCGGTGAACCGGTCCGCGTGAGAGGATTCGGGCCGATTTTGGGAAACAGGAAGCAGGTCGACGCCGTGCTGCTGGGTCTTGAGCCGGATGAAGAAGAAGTTCTGCTGGACGTTGACGGTGAGCGAGTGGCGGTACCGGTGCGGGCAATAGCGCGCGCCAATCTCAGATACTTGCCGCTCGAGGGCTAGTAGGCGGGGCACGTGGACTTGAGGGGAGAGAGGTATAAATGAGCGGTCAGGATTCAATCGTAGAGGCGTTCCGGGTCATGACGGCGAATCGCTCGCTGTCGGACGAGGAACTCCACGATCTCATCCGGGACGGTATTACCGCCGCTCTGACCAGGCACTTCAATGGGCCGGTCGAGGCTGAGATTACGATACTCCCGGACGGCGACATCAAGATTGTCGTCCTCAAGGAAGTCGTCGAGGAAGTCGAGGAGCCCTCGCACCAGATATCGCTCAAGGAAGCGAGGTTTGACGACGAGGACTTCCAGCTGGGAGACCTGCTCGAGATTCCGGTCCAATTCTCGGATTTTGGCCGGAATGCGGTCATCGT
Source organism: Gemmatimonadota bacterium (assembly GCA_029863105.1). Taxonomy (GTDB): domain Bacteria; phylum Gemmatimonadota; class Gemmatimonadetes; order Palauibacterales; family Palauibacteraceae; genus JARFPW01. Next base: position 1,479 of record JAOTWC010000263.1, read on the forward strand.
GGCGAAACAGAGAATCGTCCAGCGGCTGCGAGAGGGCGAGCGGGAACGAATTCGCGAAGAGTTCAGTGCCAGCGCAGGCGAGCTGGTCTCGGGCGAGGTTCAACAGATCGAGCGCGGCAAGATCGTCGTAATGCTGAATCGTGCCCGGCAGGCCGAGGCGGTGATTCCATGGCGCGAGCAGAATCCGCGGGAGCGCTTCCGGCAAGGAGAGGCGATCCGGGCTGTCTTGAAGAAGGTCGAGGAAACGCCCCGCGGACCTCGCCTGATCTTGTCCCGTGGAGATCCTGCGTTCGTTGCATCGCTGTTCGCGATTGAAGTTCCCGAGATCTATCAGGGAATCGTCGAGATCAAGGAGATCGTGCGTGAGGCCGGCGGGCGAACGAAGGTTGCCGTTTCATCCCGCGACGAATCGGTCGATCCGGTGGGGGCGTGCGTGGGCCTCAAGGGTTCGCGCGTGCAGGCCGTCGTGTCGGAACTCAGCGGTGAGCGCATCGACATCGTTCCGTGGCATCCGGACCCGGAAGTGTTTGCGAGACGGGCACTTGCTCCCGCACGCGTCGCCAAGGTGCTGTGCGATCACGAGCGGCACGTCATCACGGCCATCGCAGACGAGGATCAACTGTCGCTCGCGATCGGCCGCAACGGGCAGAACGTCAGGTTGGCCTCGCAGCTGATCGGCTGGCAGATCGATCTCTATTCGAGTCGGGATTGGCTCGCGCGAGGAGCCGAGTCTTCGCTGTTTGGGGGCGGAGACGAAGAGGAGGTCGCCGATTTCCCGCTGTCGGAGCTGGAGGGCATCACCCCCGCGACGCTGGCGGCACTCGAGGCGGCGGGGGTCAACACGTTCTTCGAAGTCCTCGACATGGAGCGGGACGACTTCGTGAATACGCCGGGAATCGATGAATCCGACGCAGATCACATGGTGGCGCTGATCGACGAACTGACCGTCGTCGAGGAGCCGGTCGAGGCAACTGAGGCCGGTGGTGAACAGGCGACAGAAGGTTCGGTCGAGGCAACTGAGGCCGCAGTGGACCTCGGGGGGGAGGCCGGTAATGAGTCGGTCGCTGAGAAGCCCGAGGCCGTAGGGGTGGCTGGCGAAGCGGAGGACGAGGACACTGCCGGAGCGTAATGCCGAGCAGGACGCACTCCACGCGCTCGGATTGGCGATGCGTGCGGGCCGTCTCGTCCTCGGGACGAAAGCTGTGCGGGATGCGGCCCGACGCGGAACGCTGTCCGGGGCGCTGATCGCCGCCGACGTTACCGTGAATGGCCAGGGTCGGGTCTTGCCGCTGCTCGCGGCGAGTGGCGTCAGGGCGGCTCAGTGCGGCACGGTCCGCCAGTTGGGGCAGGCGGTGGGCAGGGAACGATTGGCGATCGTCGGGATAGCGGACGAGGCATTTGCCGACCGGATCATGGCGGGGCTTCCCGTTCTAATGTTGGCACGAAGCGAGAATCGCTGAGGAGGACCGAAGTTTGGGGAATCTGCGGGTTTATGAAGTCGCCAAGGATCTCGGCGTGGATAGCGAGCATCTGATTCAGCTGCTGCATCAGATGGACGTCCGCGTGCGCAGTCATATGTCGACGGTTACCGAGGCACAGATCGCCCGGCTGCACGCTCGCCTCGAGCGCGAGCGGAGGACAGGCAGCGATACCCCCGCGGAAAAAGCACCCACCTCCGTGCGGAGGCG
>JAOTWC010000014.1 GCA_029863105.1 Gemmatimonadota bacterium
AGCGGGGACGGGACTACACGGTCGACTACGAGATCGGGCAGCTGCAGATCCTGCGACCCGGCGAATTGTTCGGCGGAGCGCAGAATCCGAACCTCGAGGTCCGGTTCGAACAGAAACCAATCTTCCAGGTGCAGCCCACGAGCATCGTGGGACTCACCGGGGAATACAGCCTGGGAGCCATCGGCAGCATCGATTTCGCGGGCCTGCTGCAGCGAGAGGGGTCGGTCCTGAACAGGCCGGAACTCGGGCTCGAGCCCAGTGCGGTCAGCCTCGGCGGAATCATGGCCAATCTGGACTTCGAGTCGGGTGCGCTGGACCGATTCGTAAACAGTCTGCCGGGCGTCAGCACCGCCGTCGCGTCGCGGATCAGGTTCGACGGAGAGATTGCCGCGTCGAGCCCGACCACCAACCGAAGCGGACTGACGTACATCGACGATTTCGAGGGTACGTCACGTCTGGCACTGGGTCTGGGGACCCGCTCCTGGCGCAATGGCAGCGTTACGAGTCGGCCTGACGCGACGGCCGGATTCATGCCCGTCGTTCCCGACCTGTCGAACCAGCTCACCGCCGTATGGCAGTCGCAGTGGAGCGAAGGGCAGCAGATCCAGGGTCCCCTGCTGACCATACAGATCGATCCCGCGATTCGGACCCTCAGCGGAGGGTCTTCCGAGAGCGTGCTCTGGGTCACGTTGAAAGACGCTCCGGTCGGGCAGAACGGCTGGTTCACCCTGACCCAGCCACTCTCGGAGACCGGCCTCGATTTGACGGCCGTGGAGTTTCTGGAGTTCTACGCCAGCACCCTGGGTGAGATGTCCGACGGCCTTTCGATGATCATCGACATCGGCACCGTATCCGAAGATGCACTCGTGTCGGACCCGCTGGGGTTGCCTGCCGGGCTGGGCGTCCTGGACCAGGAGGCGGATCCCCTTGTCGGCGTGTGGGGCAACCAGGACGACACCGGCCTGTGGAGTCAGGCGTGCGCAGCGGAACCGAACACCACCGCCTACCCGCTTGGTGACGAGCGCGCCACCTGCACGAACAACAACGGGCGCGAGGACACCGAGGATCTGAACCGCGACAGTTTTCTGAACCAGGATGAACGCTACCTCCGGTTCGTCGTCCCGCTCACCGCGCCGTCGCGGTATCTGGACCGTGAGACGAGAGGCGAGTTCGAGTTCAATCGGTACCGTGTGCCGCTGGCCCTGCCCGATCTGGTCGAAAACACCACGATCGACGGCGTTCAGAACGTCAAACACCTGCGCATCACGTTTACGTCTGATGTTGCGGCAACGGTCCTGATCAGCCGGATGGCGTTCTCGGGCTCCCCCTGGCTGAAGCGGGCAGGTTCCGGCAGCCTCCAAGGGTTCGTCGGAGAGGATCCTGGCACGGCCGGCCAGGTGTCGGTCGGTCCCATATCGACGGCCGACGGTAGCTATGTTTCCCCGCCCGGCATCAGCGACCAGCAGGCGAACCAGACCGACGACCTGCAAGTCGGTGCCCAGCCGATCAATGAGCAGTCGCTCAGGATCAGTTTCGAGGACGTTCCCGCCGGAGAGCGCATCGAGGTATTCCGTCGATTTACCGAAAGACCGCGGAATCTGCTGCTCTACCGTCAGTTGAGGGCGTGGGCGATTCCGGTCGAGGGCGAATTCGGTCCGGGAGAACCGCTTCGGTTCTTCGTCAGGCTCGGATTCGATTCGAACAATTTCTACCTGTACCGCACCGAACTTCAGTCACCGCTGGCCGCGCCGGCTCGCGAGGACTGGGCGCCGGAGCGACTCATCGACTTCGACCGCTGGTTGCAATTGCGAGCCGAAGCGGAACAGCGGCTGCTGGAGCTGGGGCCGCTTCCACCCGACTCATCGCTGATCCTGTGGGATGTGGACGTGTTTCCGGATGCAGACAGCACGCTTGCCGTCGTAATCAACGATCGCTCGCGCGCACCGAATCTGGCGGCGATCCGCGAAATGGCCCTCGGTGTCGAGAACGTAGGACTTGGCGACGCGGGGCCGGGTCAGATCTGGGTCGATGATCTGCGATTGGCCGACGCCGCGGATGAGGCCGGATCCGCGTACCGTGCGGGACTCCAGGTTCTGCTGGGTGACGTGATTCAGCTGGAGGCGAATTACACACGACAGAATCCGTTCTACCGGCAGTTGGGATCAAATCCCAGCTTTGAGTCCACCGACGATTTCACCGCTCGAGCCCGGACGGATCTCGGCCGTTTCCTGCCGAGCAGTCTCGGCCTGGCCATGCCGATCGACTACCAGCGCAGAAGCAGTGGGGCCGATCCATTCTTCCTGGCGGCCACCGACGTAAAGGCGGATCGAATCGCGGGACTCCGCACGCCGGACAACTCGTCGACCTCCTGGAATATCGGGCTCTCCAAACGGACGAGATCCGGCAGCCGGCTGGCCCGGGCCACAATTGACGGGCTGCAGTTAAGCTACTCGAGGCAGCTGCTCGATCAGCAGGCGACGCAGACGGAAACGGCCAGCCGCGCCTGGAATGCCTCGGCCCAGTGGTCTCGTCCTGTGGCCGACGCCTCGATCGCCCTGCTTCCGGCGTTCCTTCGAGCGGCCATCGACGGACTCCCGGGGTTTCTCGCCAATTCGACGCTGATGCAGAACCTCAAGAACCTTCGGTTCCGCTACACCCCTCGCGATCTCAGCCTCGGAGCGAATGTAGGCCGCACAACCACGGAGCGACGACGCTTCGTGAGTTCGGTGGCAGGCCCGGGCGACGAGGCGGTCGTGCCAACGATTGACCGTCTCCACCAGTTGCGGCCGCGCGCGGGTATTCAGCTCCAACCGTTCCCGTCGCTCGTCGGGGGCGTCTCCGTATCCTCGGTGCGTGACCTGGTGGATCCATCGCTGCGGGTGAGCGGGACACAGGCCGTCCAGGCACTGGAAAGCCAGACGGGATCGTTCCTGGGTCTCGGCGTGGGTTGGGAGATGACCCGCAGCGTCATTTCGAATCTCAACTACCAGCCCGAACTCGCCAGTTGGTTCGATCCGCGACTCAGGGTCAACACGACGTACCTGAGCAACAGAAACACGTCCTATGTCTTGCCCACCGAGTCGGGCGATACGGTACTCGTGCGAGACGTCCAGTTCGGTCGTGACATCGGGCTCGACGTCAACGTGAGCCCGGTCGATCTGCTGACCGCATTTGGCCTCCCTCCTTCCGTGACCGCAGAGGGATTCGCCCGCGACATGAGGAGTGTGTGGGATCGGATACGCCCTGTTCGCTTGTCCTGGTCGAGGACCGTATCAGCTACCTACGACCGCCGCGCGCTCGATCCGTCGTTTGGTGACCAATTGGTGTTGGACGGATTTGACCAACTCAGGGCCGTCTCGGCTACCGACACCGCCGCGACCGCTGGTTCGCGTGACCGGTTTGCCCTGAGCAGCGGCTACGAGCTGCCTTTCGACCTGTCGACCGAGATCGATTACTCGACGTCCGAGACGAGTTCGTTCAGCGCGCGCAGTGAACGAAACACCAAGGAGACAGAGTGGCCTTCGGTCAAGCTCCGCTGGCGCAATGTTCCGGTGCCCCGGTTGATCCGCGGCGTCGTCCGGAGTCTGACGTTCACGGGTGGCTGGCGGGAAATCGAGCGCCGGGTCTCGACACTGACAGGGCAGGACCAGGGCAGCGAAACGCTGACCCGGTCATTGAGTTTGACGGTCGTATTTCTCAACGGCTTCAACCTCAGCTACCAGTATGACAACTCGACGAACGACCGCACGGACGCGTCCGGCTCGAGTCAGTCCGACCGGAACTCGCACAGCGTTCGCGGTACCGGTGCGGTGCAAGCCCCGGGTTTCCTCTCCTTCGTAAAGCGTCCGCTGCGATTGTCAGCCGAGTATTCGATCAATGGAAACGCGGATTGTCGGGAGCTGGGCGGGGGCGGTTTCGGACTGGACGGAGGCGTGATCGTCGTCCAGGATTGCGTCCCGCACCTGGACCAGACCACCAGGAATCTGAGGTTTACGGCGGATTCCGATTTTTCCGGATACAGCCTGGGCGTGCAGTTGCTGTGGGTGCGCCGCTCCAGCGGCGTCGGCACACGGCTGACCTCGAATCAATACAACTTCAATCTGTTTGGTCGCTTCTTCCTCCGGTCCAGTACCCAGGAAATTCCCTCGCCGTCTCCCTGACCGACCCCCGTTGATTCATCGATGATCTTCGCGTTCAGATTCAGGCGCGGAGGAAGACATGTCTCGAATCAGCCGCATCGACCGTCGGGCGCTGGTATCGGGCACCTGCCTGATCGTCCTCGGAACGGTCGTGCGTTTGGTGCTGGCGCCCGATCCGGCTGCCCTGGAGTGGCAGCCGGGCGGATCCGACCGCGCGGCCCGCACGCTGTCCGAAATACGGGTCGATGTGGACAGCGCCCTCGACAGCGAGGCGGAAGCGGCCCGGCCGCTCGAGCCGGGAGAGCGCATTGATCTCAACGCGGCAGACGAATCCAGCCTGCGTCGCCTGCCCGGCATAGGCGTGTCTCGCGCTGTCGCCATTCAACGTGATCGAGCCCTCCGAGGCCCGTATCGGTCGGTGAGCGACCTGTCGCGCGTTCCCGGGATCGGAGCTCGCCTCATCGAGCGCCTGGAGCCCCATGTTCGCCTTGAGTTCTCGGCGAATTCTGTGTCTTCGCACCGCACTTCCGGCAGGCTCGACCTCAATCGGGCACAAATCAACGAACTGGAGCAAATCACGGGGATCGGACCCTCGCTGGCCGGCCGAATCGTGGACGTCCGAACTCGCAACGGAGGCTTCAAACAGCTCGACGAGCTGAGCCGAATCCCCGGAATTGGCCCAAAGACGATGAAAATTCTGGCTGACGAGGTGTTCGTGCGCTGATCGCTCGTACCCCCGGTCGGGCGCTTGCTAACCGGTTACGGGCACGCTTGTTGCTCCCGGAGGCCCACGTGAGGCGTCATCTCCCGCCCGGAGACAGGCGCGAATCCGCTCCCGGGATTACGGATTATCATGGCATCGATTTCATTGGGCAGCCTGCAGATCGGTGAGCTCCTCCTGCGCGAGGGACTGATCACTCGCGAGGATCTGGACAAGGCGCTCGAGCAGCAGAAAGTGACGGGTACGCGTCTTGGATTCGCGCTCGTTACCAACGGCGTGCTGAGCGAGGGCGATCTCACCCGTGTCCTCTCACAGCAGTACCGCGTGCCCGCGGTCGATCTGACGGCGGTCGAGATCGAACCCAAGATCCTCAAACTCGTACCGGCCGATTTTGCCAACAAACACCTGATTCTCCCCCTGCGGCGGGTCGGCCGGACTCTCACCGTGGCCATGGCCAATCCCACCGATCTCAGCGTCATCGACGACCTGAAATTCGTTACCCGGTTCGACGTCGACGCTGTGGTCGCCGGCGAGTTCACGCTCCGAAAGGCGATCGACAAGTACTACGAAATCGCGAACGACGGCCTTGGAGATCTGCTCGGAGAATGGGAAGCGGAAGATGTCGAAAAGGTCGAGGAGGAAGAGTTCGAGTTTTCCGCGTCGCAGCTGGCGGCGCAGGTAGAGGAGGCTCCGGTCGTACGCCTGATCAACGGCGTTCTCACCGATGCCGTGAAACGTGGAGCATCCGATATCCACATTGAGCCGTATGAGACCGAGGTCCGGATTCGCTATCGCATCGACGGAGCCCTGCGCGAGATCGTGAAACCGCCGCTTCGCATGAAGGCGGCACTTACGTCGCGGGTCAAGATCCTCGCGGATCTCAACATCGCCGAGCGCCGCCTGCCGCAGGACGGTCGCATCAAGCTCAAGATCGGTCGCAAGGTAATCGATTTCCGCGTCTCGACCCTGCCGACTCTGTTCGGCGAGAAGATCGTGCTCCGGATCCTCGACAAGGGAAATCTGACGTTGGATCTGGAGAAGTTCGGCATGGCCCCGCGGGCCGAAAAGGACTTCCTGCATGCGATCTCGCAGCCGTTCGGCATGGTGCTCGTCACGGGACCGACCGGTTCGGGCAAGACGACCACGCTGTACAGCGCTCTCAGCAGAATCAACACGGGCGATACGAACATCATGACGGCGGAGGATCCGGTCGAGTACAACCTCAACGGCATCAACCAGGTGCTGGTCCGCACCGAGATCGGCATGACCTTCGCCGCCGCGCTCCGGGCGTTTCTCCGTCAGGATCCCAACATCATCATGGTTGGTGAGATTCGTGACCTCGAAACGGGTGGGATCGCCGTCAAAGCGGCGCTCACCGGGCACCTCGTCCTCTCCACCCTGCATACGAACGACGCGGCGTCAACCGTCACGCGCATGATCGACATGGGCATCGAGCCGTTCAACGTGGCGTCCGCGGTAAACCTCATCACGGCCCAGCGCCTCGTGCGCCGGATCTGCAACAGCTGCCGGGTCGAGACGACGTACGAGCAAGGGATTCTGGACGGATCCGGGTTCGGCAGTGAAGAACTCAGGTCGATGAAGTTCTACCACGGCGAGGGATGCGACGCCTGCAACGGCACTGGATATGCGGGGCGTCAGGGACTGTATGAGGTGATGGCAATGACCGCGCAGCTGCGTCTGCTGGTGCTGCAGGGCGCGTCGACGGACGAACTGAAGAAGGAAGCCGTGGCCGGCGGAATGATCACGCTGCGCCAGGACGGGCTCCAAAAAGTACGCGACGGCATCACCACGCTGGCCGAAGTCATCAAGGAGACGACTCTGTGAACGAGACTGCCACGACAAGTCTGCGCCAGTTGCTCGAAGAAGTAATCGAGCGGTCGGCGTCCGATCTGCACCTGACGGTGGGACAACCGCCTCGGCTTCGGATTGACGGGAACCTCACCGACTCGCGAATCGGGGCTCGCCTGACGCCGCGTGACACGCAGTCCCTCGCTTACTCGGTCCTCACCGACCAGCAGAAGAAGACGTTCGAGCAGGAGAACGAGCTCGATCTGTCCTTCGCGATCGAGAATCTCGCGCGCTTCCGGGGCAACGTGTTTCGTCAGCGCGGGAGCGTGGCGATGGCCATTCGTCAGATCCCGTTCGACATCCTGTCGTTCGAGGATCTCGGTCTGCCAGCCGTGCTCGGCCAGCTTGCCGACCGGCCGCGCGGCCTCGTCCTGGTCACCGGACCCACCGGATCCGGAAAGTCGACGACGCTGGCAGCGATGATCGACCGAATCAACGAGAATCGTACGGGGCACATCATGACGGTCGAGGATCCGATCGAGTTTGTCCATCGACACAAGCGCTGCATGATCAACCAGCGCGAGGTCGGTTCGGACACCGGATCGTTTGCCCGCGCCCTCAAGTTTGTACTCCGCCAGGATCCGGACGTCCTGTTGATTGGTGAGATGCGGGATCTCGAAACGGTCCAGGCGGCCTTGACCATTGCAGAGACCGGCCATCTCGCGCTGGCGACTCTGCATACGAATTCGGCGGCCGAGTCGATCAACCGCATCATCGACGTGTTTCCTGCACACCAGCAGACGCAGGTCCGAGCCCAATTGGGATTCGTCCTCGAGGGTGTGGTAACCCAGGTCCTGCTGCCAAAGCGCTCCGGCACCGGTCGCGCCATGGCCATGGAGATCATGATCGCCACCCAGGCGATCCGATCGATGATCCGGGATGACAAGGTGCACCAGATCTACTCCGCCATGCAGTCGGGCAAGAAATACGGCATGCAGACCCTCAACGATTCCCTGTACTCGCTGTACGTGACGGACGAAGTCGCCCTGGACGAGTGCCTTCGCGTCAGCCCCGATCCGACGGAGTTGCGCCGGATGGTCGGTGGGCCGGCGTCCGAGCCCGCCGCGGCCAGCACGCGCGGATAGGGGGGGAGAACCGAACGATGCCAGTATTCAGTTACAGCGCCCGCACCCTGTCGGGAGACCTGCGCCGCGACTCGATCGACGTGCCGTCCCGCGACGACGTCATTGCATTTCTGCGCAGCCAGAGGCTCATCCCGGTATCGGTCCGGGAGAAGCCAAAGGGGATCAATTTTTCGTTCGGCAAGAAGGTCAAAAACCGAGACATCGTGATCATGACCCGTCAGTTCGCCACGATGGTCAACGCCGGACTGCCGCTCGTCCAGTCACTGGATATCCTGGTAAAACAGAGTAGCAGCGAACTCCTGCAGACGTCCCTCGGGGCCATCCAGCACGATGTGGAGTCAGGAAACACGCTCGCAGATGCGCTCGGTCAGCATCCGAAGGTATTTACGGAGCTGTACGTGAACATGGTCTCCGCCGGGGAGACGGGCGGTATTCTGGACACGATCATGAACCGGCTGGCGGTGTTCCTGGAAAAGAACGAGGCCCTGGCCCGGAAGGTACGGGCGGCCATGGTGTATCCGGCCGTGGTCAGCGTGGTCGCACTGTCTGCGATCGTCGTGCTTCTGCTGTTCGTGATCCCGACGTTTCAGGAGATGTTCGCTTCGTTTGATCAACAGCTTCCGTTGCCGACGCGGATCGTGATCGGCGCCTCGGACTTTCTCCAGAGCTACTGGTGGGCGCTTGGCGCAGGGGGACTCGGTGCCACGACCATGTTCCGCGGTTGGATAAAGACGTCCTCCGGTCGGCTGACCTTCGACCGAATCATGCTCGCCATGCCCATCCTCGGGAATGTGGCGCTGAAGTCCGCTGTCGCGCGTTTCACGCGCACGTTGGGGACGCTCCTGAGTTCGGGTGTGTCCATTCTCGAGGGGCTCGAGATCACCGCCAAGACGTCGGGGAACCGGGTGATCCACGACGCCGTGATGACCAGTCGTGCGTCGATCGCTGGCGGTGAGTCCATTTCGCAACCGCTCGCCAAGGCTGACGTCTTCCCGCCGATGGTTACGCAGATGATCAGCGTGGGTGAAGAGACCGGAGACCTGGACGGGATGCTCACGAAAATCGCCGATTTCTACGATGAAGAAGTGGACGTCGCGGTCGAAGCGCTCCTGAAGGCTATGGAGCCGATCATGATCGTCGTCCTCGGGTCGATCGTAGGCGGAATGATCGTGGCGATGTACCTTCCGATCTTCAGCGTGATCAACACGATTCAGTAATAACGCCCCGATCCGCCGCGCCGGGCGCGGAGTGTGCATGACGGACCTTTCGGGACTGATCGGACGAACGGAGCCGCAACTCACGAGCCTCCTCGGCCCACCGAAGTCGCGAAGAGAAACCGGGGCGGACGTGTGGTGTGTGTTTGCTCCCGCCGACCTGGAGTGCCGCGTACGGTTTCGGGATGCAGACGGCGGCCGACGCTGTGCCTCGTGGACCGCGTCATTCGCCGACGGCTTCCGCACGCTGGCCGACGCAACCTCCGCCGTGGGGTTGTGGCCGGCTGCCAGCCCGGATGAGTCGGCGGAATCCGTCCACGCGCCGCTTGTCCGGCGAGCGATTCGCGGTCCTGAGGATCGCTTGGTCTACTCGCTCACCGCCACGGTACGGAACGGGCGGTTCGCCCAGATCTCCGTGTTCGACGAGGCCCCGGACTGGAGATGAGCGGCAGCGCCGCCAGTAACCCTTTGCATCCTGCAACGGTAACCCTATCATTGTCCAAGTCCGGATTGCGAAATGCGCGTCCAGGACGTTTCTCGACTCCGAGGAGACGACGACCGGGTGCTGCGCTCAGCGACCACCGAACGCCGGCTTGCCGCGGCCCTGGAGCCGGTGCAGGTGCTGTACTGGATGTACGCCGTGCGGCTCCTGTTCTCGATCGGCGTATTCGGATCCTCGCTGTTGATTCAGGACCTCACGCAGCCGCAGCTTCCGGGGTTGTTCAGCCCCGAGTACCGCGTCGCCACTCTTGGTCTCAGTGCGGCGACACTGCTCACTCCGCTTGCCTATTGGTACAGCCATCGACGGCGGCTGAAGCTTGGCGTCGTATTCATCTACGCCCAGGCGATGCTCGACATCCTGCTGGTCAACGGCATCGTCCACCTGACCGGCGGAAGCAGCAGCTATTTCACGTTTCTGTTCATCCCGCTGGCGGCCGTCTACGCGTTGATCCTCCCGCTCGGGCCGGCGGTACTCGTCGCTCTGGCAAGCGGGTTGATCTACCTCATCGCGACGCTTCTGGCCTTCCCCGGCACGGTCGCGTGGGGACTGCTGCTCCAGGTCGGGATCTTCACCATGGTCGCGGTCCTGGCGAGCCTGCTCGGGGCGCGGTTCCAGCAAGTTCGGATTCGCCTGCGAAGCGTGGAAGGGGAGCTGCGTCGGCTTGAACTGGATACTGCCGACGTGCTGCGCATCGTCCCTTCGGGGGTGCTGACCGTCGACGAAGACTGGCGGCTCGTGTACATGAACCTGGCTGCCGCCGATCTCCTTCAGATCGATGTAGATACCTGGCTTGGACGCGAGCTCCGTACGCTGCTCGAAGTTCGGTCCATCAGCATGGCCACGGCGCTCCGGGAGGCGATGGAGACGGGTCGGCGAGTCAGGAACCGGGAGATCGAACTGCTTCCGCCTCTGGTGGAGCCGCACGCGCTTCCTGCCGCCTTCCAGGCACCGGATGGGGAGGCGCCTCCGCGGCGGGACCCGATTCCGGTGGCCCTCAGTACGTCTTCGCTGCAGGGGGCCGGTAGCGGAGCTTCCTTCGTCGTGTTGCTCCAGGATTTGCGGCCGGCAAGGCAACTGGAGGACCTGCGACTTCGTACGGGGCGACTGCAAGCCGTGGCCGAACTGTCGGCGTCGCTCGCCCACGAACTGCGGAATCCGATTGCCTCTGTCCGCAGCGCCGTGGAGCAGCTTTCCGGCCGGGCACACGCCTCCGAGAGCGACCAGGTTCTGGGGCGTCTGATCACGCGCGAGAGTGATCGTCTCAGTCGCATCCTGGGAGATTTCAGCGACTTTGCCCGCGTGGATGTGGCCAGCCGCGAGCCGATCGACGTCGACCGCCTGATCCGCGACGTCGTCGAAACGGTCGCACACCATCCCGGTGCCGATGGTCGTGCCGTATTCGACAGGCAGGTTGCGCCTGATCTCGGCGGGCTGTGGGGAGACCGGGAACTCCTTCACCGGACGCTTCTGAATCTCGTGTTGAACGCCGTTCAGGTCGGAGATCCGGACGGGACCGTGAACATCCGAATCGTGGCCGACGCGCTGCGGCCGGATCTCGTGCCGCAGGAAATGTCCCTGGGCGTTCCGGTGCGGATTCGGGTGATGGACGACGGACCGGGCATCGATCCCGCAGACCTGCCGCGAATCTTCGACCCCTTCTTCACCCGACGGCAGGGTGGCAGCGGTCTGGGGCTGTCGGTGGCTCACCGAGCCGTGCAGGCCCACGGGGGGGCTCTGATCGCCACCTCGACGCCAGGGCGGGGAGCGACCTTCGCGATCGTGCTGCCGCGGCGCGGACACCTGCCCCGGCCGCCCGAAGGCGTGGACGATCGCAGGACGGTGAATGCCGATTTTGACCAACTCTTACCGGAACGAGGATAGAAGATGCGCGAGAGACCGCTGCTGTTGCTGATCGACGACGAGCTCGGGTTGGTGGAGTCGCTGACCGTGTTGCTCGAAGATCAGGGATTCGAGGTAGTCTCCGAGCTCACCGGGGCCGACGGTGTATCCCGGTTCAAGGAACTGTCTCCCGACATCGTCCTCACCGACGTGCGCATGCCGAAGATGTCGGGGATCGAAGTGCTCGAGGAGATCCGCAGAACGACTCCGGAAGTCCCGGTCGTCCTGATGACGGCCCAGGCGTCCCTCCAGTCGGCGATCCAGGCCGTGAACATCGGCGCCACGCACTACGTTCAGAAACCGTTCAAGAACGAAGAGCTCGTGGCGATCCTTCGGCGCTCGCTCGACTGGGGTCGTCTCAAGCAGGAAAACGCGGGCCTGAAGCGCGAACTGAAGAAGCATCAGGCGCTCAACGTGGGCCGTCCGATCGGGGTCAGCCCCGCGTTCGAGGCATCGCTGAAGCTGGCCGAAAACGTGGCGGACAGCGACTCGACGATTCTGCTCGCCGGGGAGTCGGGAACGGGCAAGGAAGTGTTTGCCCGGTACATCCACGACCTGTCGGGCCGTTCCACGCGGCGTTTCCTGTCATTGAACTGCGGGGCGCTGCCGGAGGGTCTTCTCGAGTCGGAACTGTTCGGACACACGAAGGGCAGCTTCACGGGCGCGGTGAAGGACAAGGAAGGTCTGTTTGTAGCGGCCTCCGGGGGAACGTTCTTCATGGACGAGGTCGGCGAGCTCTATCCCTCGACGCAAGTGAAGCTGCTTCGAGTACTCCAGCAGCGTGAGGTAATCCCGGTGGGCTCCACCGAGCCGATTCCCGTTGATGTTCGGTTGATTGCGGCGACGAACCGTGAACTGGAGCGCGACATCGAGGAGGGACGGTTCCGGCGGGATTTGTACTACCGGCTCAATGTCATCTCCATGGTCCTTCCCAATCTGCGGGATCGAAAGGAAGATGTGCCGCTGCTGGCCGAGCATTTCCTCAGGCGGCATGCCGCGCGGTTGGGAGAAGAACCGAAGAAGTTGTCGTCCCGAGCCCAGGCCGTTCTGCAGGAGTACCACTGGCCTGGAAACGTCCGCGAACTCGAAAACGTCATCGAGCGTGCGGTCGTGTTGACTCCGGGATCCGCGATCAAGGTGGAGGCGTTCCCCGACCGGCTGACGGAAAGTCCGCCGGAGCCCCTGATCCAGGACCGCGCGACGCCCAACCCGCCCCTGGACACGATCGAGCGCGCCTACATCGAACATGTGTTGAGGGCCGAGGGCGGCAACAAGACGCGAGCCGCAGAGATTCTGGGGATCGATCCCAGCACTCTGTACCGCAAAATCAAGCGATACGACCTGGACGCGTAGGGGTCGACGTGCATTGCATTAGCGCGTCTCCTTCTTGCACCCTGCAACGCGATCCCTCGTGGACCGCTCCACCCGTCGGGCGCCGTCGTGACATAAGAATATTTATTACAGAATGTTACGCCATCTGGGCCGGCCGGGCACAGGGGTTGCCTATACCGGGGTCACGGGAGGCAGAGCCTCCAGCGTTAACAGAGAGTGCCGACCAACGGCCAACAGTACCCAAGCACGCATGGAGGAATCATGCTTCGCGACACGAGAGGCTTTACGCTGATCGAACTGCTCATCGTGGTCGTGATCATCGGCATTCTGGCCGCGATCGCGATCCCGCAGTTTGCCAGCACCAAGGAACGCGCGTTCGACGCCACGGCAAAGAGCGATGTCCGGAACGCGATGGCGGCACAGGAGGCGTACTTCGCCGACGGCCAGACGTACGCGCCGAACGCCTTGGCAACCGGAAACTTCACGACCAGCACCGGCATCGCGATCTCGACTTCAGCTGCCAGTGCCGGCGGCTACGCGGTGACCGCTTCCCATTCCAGTTCCGGCAACACGTTCTGGGTCCAGGTGGGTACGGGAAGTTCGATCGAGGGCAAGGTTCAGAAGTCGCCGTAACCCTTCGATTGAAACCTGAGTTGGAAGAGCGCGGGGGGGGGACCCTCCGCGCTCTTTTTGCGTTGTGAATTCACCTGCGGCGCCCCGCCGGAGTGGCCCCTGGTTGCCGGCCGCCACGATCGGCCTCGCGGCGGGCTTGATCTTCCTGCCGGTGCTCGTCGGCGGAGAGAGCTTCTTCAGCCGCGACGTGGCGCCGTTCTTCTATCCGATGAAGCACTTTTTGGCAGAATCGCTCGGAGCCGGTCACCTGCCCCTGTGGAATCCGTGGACGGCCGGCGGCGCCCCGTTCTTTGCGACGCTTCAGCCGGGCGTCCTGTATCCCGGCAGCCTTTCGCTCCTGCTTCTGCCGTTTCCGCATTCCGCCGACGGGCTGGTCATCCTCCACGTGGTGCTGGCCGGGGCTGGCTGGTACGTGCTGCTTCGCCATTGGGGGCGCTCTGAATCTGCGGCCGCGTTCGGAGCGCTCGCGTTCATGCTGGGTGGGTACTTCCTGTCGATCGCAAACTTTCT
>JAOTWC010000264.1 GCA_029863105.1 Gemmatimonadota bacterium
ATGCGCGCCGCCGTTCCGTCTGGCGGAGTTCGATATCATGTTCAACCAGGGTATCAGCCGCACGGGAATACTCATCGATCTCGGTGAAGAACATGACATCGTACAACGCGCGGGAGCTTGGTACTCGTACGGCGACAACGTGCGGTTGGGGCAGGGTAGGGAAAACGCCAAGATCTTTCTCGCGGAAAACCCGGATGTCGCGGACGAAATCGAATTGCGACTGCGCGATGCGCTGGGTATGAATCCGGTAGAGGAAGAGGAACTCGAGGATCCGGTCCAGGATGCGGGGGCCGCCTGACTGCCGACAGAGACTCCCGGGCGAATCAACGCATAACGCGGATTGAACCGAGCCCGCGCCCTCCCGGGGCGCGGGCTGTTTTCGTCGATGGAAGCCTGTTCAAGGTCGTGCCGGCGGAAACGATCGTCGATCTCGACCTCGAGGAAGGAGATCCGGCTACGGCCGAGACGCTCCAGCTGCTCGAAGCGGCCGCCGGAAGAGCGGAAGCGCTCGAGGCCGCGCTGCGCCTGCTCAATTTCCGGGCACGCAGCCGCGCGGAGCTCGCGCGTCGTCTGCATCGCTCGGGGCACGCGCAGCCAGCCATCGAGGCAGCCGTGCATCGCTGCGACGAGCTCGGCTATCTGGACGACAACGCGTTCGCCCTGGCCTATGTGCGTGATCGTCTCAAGTTCCGACCTCGCGGCCGCCGCGTTCTGGTGGCGGAATTGGGTGCCCGGGGCGTCGGCAAGGCGACTGCCGAACGGGCGATCGATCTGGTGTTTGAGGAGACGGGCGCCTCTGAAGCCGCTCTCGCCCACCTGCTCGCTCGAAAGCGTCGGCGGGCGATGGTCGGCCTTGAGCCGGACGTCGCGCGACGTCGACTTGTCGCCTACCTGGCGCGCCGCGGATTCTCGCCCGCTACGATCCGAGACGCGGTAGGGCAAGCGCTCGTGGAGACGTCAGCGGATTGAGAACGCCACAGCGCGCGACCATATTGATGGATTGTCCGGGCATCACGTGTTCTTTCACAGGCTTCTAGTACTATGAAGGCCAGCGAGATTCGATCTCGGTTCGTCGAGTTCTTCGAACAGCGGGACCACCTGCACCTGCCCAGCGGCTCGCTCGTGCCGGAGGAGGACCCCACGCTCCTGTTCGCCAATGCAGGCATGGTGCAGTTCAAGGACGTGTTCCTCGGCAAACGGCAGGCGCCGGCTGCCCGTGCTGTTACGTCGCAGAAATGTCTGCGGGTCAGCGGCAAGCACAACGACCTCGAGGAAGTGGGACGGACCGCACGCCACCACACGTTCTTCGAAATGCTCGGCAACTTCTCGTTCGGGGACTACTTCAAGCGCGAAGCAATCGCCTATGCCTGGCAGTTCGTCACCGACGACCTCGGTCTGGAGCAGGATCGATTGTGGGCGACCGTGCACCACTCCGACGACGATGCGGCGGCGCTCTGGCAGCAAGAAACCGGCATCCCTCCTGCTCGAATCCTGCGACTCGGCGACAAGGACAACTTCTGGCAGATGGGTGACACGGGACCGTGCGGCCCCTGTTCTGAGATCCATTATGACATGCGGCCGGCCGGAAGCCCACGTGACCTCTCGCCGGAGCAGTTCAATGCTCTGGGCGAGGCCGATCAGTTCATGGAAATCTGGAACCTCGTGTTCATGCAGTTTCAGCGTGGAGAGTCGGGTGATGTGCCGCTCCCGGCACCGTCGATCGACACCGGTGCCGGGCTGGAGCGTATTGCGGCGATTCTCCAGGGGACAGGTACCAACTACCACACGGATCTTTTTGCACCGATCATAGCGGAGGCCGAATCCGTCGTCGGCCGGGCTTACTCCCGGGCGCCCGAAGACTGGGAAGAAGGACTCCCGTTCAGGGTCCTCGCCGATCACGCCCGGGCGGTGGCGTTCATGCTCGCCGACGGAGTGTTCCCGTCCAACGAAGGACGGGGCTACGTCCTCCGGCGCATCCTCCGACGAGCCGGCCGCTATGCATGGCTTCTTGGCCGGCGTGAGCCCACTCTCGATTCTCTGGTGGCCGTCGTCGTCGATGAAATGTCGGGGGCGTATCCCGAACTGGCTGCGCGGAGAGAGCACGTGGTTCGGACCACTCACACCGAGGAAAACAGGTTCCTCGCTACGATCGACGCGGGCATGGGCCGCTTCGAGGAAGTAGCGCCCGGGGGTGGCACGGGGACGATTTCGGGGGATGAAGCCTTCAAGCTGTACGACACGTACGGCTTTCCGCTGGATCTCACAGAGTTGATGGCGGGCGAGCGCGGGTATGTCGTCGACCGGGCGGGTTTCGACTCGGCGTTGGAAGTACAACGCGAGCGATCACGCGGGGCCGGAGGTCTTTCGGGGGCCGGAGGCTCGGGCGGGCCGGCCTCGATTGGAGAGCGGACGCTGCGGGCGGCGCGCGCTCTGGTGTCTGAACACGAGCAATCGTTTGTCGGGTACGCCGATCTCGACGTCGAGACGCCGGTTCTCGCGTATCGGAAGCTCGGAGATGCCGGGCTCTTTCTGCTCGGGCGCAATCCGTTCTACCTCGAGGCCGGTGGTCAAGTCAGCGACAGCGGTTCCGTGGCAGATGCGGATTGGGCTGCCGAAGTACTCGCCGTTGTGCGAAATGAGCGCAGTCAGGTGGTCGTCGTAGCGTCGGCCGTCCGTGGCGAGCTGCCGGCAAGCGTGGATCACGTGCGGGCCTCCGTGGCCGAGGATCTGCGTCGGGCCACGGAACGCAACCACACGGCGACCCATTTGTTGCATGCCGCGCTCAGACGGAGGCTGGGCGACCACGTGCACCAGGCTGGCTCGCTTGTCGCGCCGGATCGCCTGAGATTCGACTTCTCCCACGTGGGTGTCGTGTCTGCTGAACAGCTGGGGGAGATTGAGGAGGCGATCAACCGGGAGATTCTCGCGAACCGGCCGGTCGAGACCGCCCAGCGGGCGTACCGCCAAGCGCTGGATGACGGGGCGATGGCGCTGTTTGGGGAGAAATACGGGGAGATCGTGCGAGTCGTGTCGGTTCCCGGCGTGAGCCTCGAGCTGTGTGGCGGTTGTCACGTGCGGACGACGGGGCAGATCGGGCAGCTGCGCATTGTCTCGGAGACAGGTGTCGCCGCCGGCGTCC
>JAOTWC010000265.1 GCA_029863105.1 Gemmatimonadota bacterium
CCGGATGCGGGCGGCTAATCCTTCCTCGCCCGCGCAGGGATTGGCGGCACAGGGGTTGGCCTCGGCCATCGATTCCGACCTGTCTGCCCCGGTGCAGCCAACAAACAGCAGGAACGCGGCGGGAGCCAGCCAGGTAATGCGGCGAGCCATCATGCAGCCTCCAGTTTCATGGAATTGGACACGAATCTGGCGGGGAAACGCAGGGCAGGCCGTTCCGGTTCCCAGCTGCTGGGTCAGCCCCCCGGCGCCACCTGTCGCAGCAGTTCGCCCGTAACGGCGCTGTAAATCCGCTCGGTCACAAGCTCTCGATCGGGGCCGAACTCCCAGACCCGGATCTCCTTCTTGTTGTCTGTCGGGCTGTAGATCAACCAGCCACCGGCGGGAATCGAGCCGCGTAAAGACGAGCACTGACCGACCGGATACTTCTGCTTCTGCTGACCGGGAGGTTCGCCCGGCATCCATACGCGGCACTGGCCTGCGGGCGGAAGATGACCCGGCGGCACGCCAAACCTGGCGGCGGTACTCGCGTTCTGATCGCTTTCAGCTGCGGGAAGCACGACGGACGCCCCGGCACCGACGACCGGCTCAGTCGACTCCGTGCCGGGCGGAGCGTTCCGCGAGCAGGCCGTCGCACCAGTGAGGATTACGAAGGCACCGACCAGGCTCATTCGAACGGCGTTACGCACCCCGGAATCGCGTAGCAGAACCATGATTGCCACTCCCTGTCCAGTCTTTTCTCCGACCATCGATCGATCCGCGATTCCGCATAATCGGTACCAGAGGCTCGCACCGCTCAGCCGCCGAAGGAGACCCCCTGGGCAAGCGGAAGCTCGGTCCCCCAATTCACCGTGTTCGTCTGGCGTCGCATATACACCTTCCAGGCGTCGGAGCCTGACTCGCGACCGCCACCGGTCTCCTTCTCGCCCCCGAAAGCACCGCCAATTTCTGCCCCGCTCGTACCGATGTTCACGTTTGCAATTCCGCAATCGCTGCCGCGCTGTGAAAGGAAGTACTCCGCCTCTCGCACGCTGTCGGTGAAGATCGCGGACGACAGCCCCTGGGGTACATCGTTGTGAATCGCCAGCGCCAGGTCGATTTCGTCAACAGCCTCGCGTGCGGTAGCACCCTGGCTCCCGTACGTCAGGATGTAGAGAATCGGAGCGAACGTCTCCTCCTGCACGATGTCGAACTGGTTCTCGGCTGCCGCGATGCACGGACGCACGTAATGGCCACCCGGATGCTGTTCTCCATCCAGCGCCTCGCCGCCAAACAGAATCTCGCCGCCGGCGTCCGTCACCCGTTCCGCCGCATGGAGCAAATCGTTCACTGCATCGTGCGTGACGACAGGTCCGACGAGCGTGTCCTCAGACAGCGGGTTGCCGATGCGCAGGTCCTCGTACGCACGGACGAGGCGGCGGACGAGTTCGTCGCGGATCGACGCATGGACGATGATCCTCCTCGTGGACGTGCACCGCTGGCCGGCCGTGCCGCAGGCACCGAACAGGATCGCCGGAAGTACGAGGTCCAGGTTGGCGCTCGGGGTCACAATGATGGCGTTGTTGCCGCCTAGCTCGAGAATCGTCCGGCCCAGCCGCTGCCCCACGACTTCTCCGACGTGCTTGCCCATCTTCGTGCTTCCCGTGAACGAGACGAGCGGGATGCGCCGATCGTGCAGAATGCGCTCGCCGATTACCGACCCGCGGCCCACGCACAACGAGAAGATGGCCGGGTCCACTCCATTCTGCCGGCACACGTTCTCGGCGATCTTCGTAACCGCGACACCGCACAGCGGCACATGGCCGGACGGCTTCCAGAGCGTCGAGTCACCGCATACCGCCGCCAGCGCTGCGTTCCAGCTCCAGACGGCGACGGGAAAATTGAACGCCGTGATCACGCCCACTACGCCGAGCGGATGCCACTGCTCAAACATCCGGTGGTCGGGACGCTCGGAGTGCATGGAGTTGCCGTACAGCTGCCGGGAGAGGCCCGTGGCGAAGTCGCAGATGTCGATCATCTCCTGGACCTCACCCTCCCCCTCGGCACGAATCTTCCCCATCTCGAGCGTGACGAGCTGACCCAATTCGGACTTGAGGTCCCTCAGCCGGTTTCCGATCTGCCGAACGACGTCGCCCCGCTTGGGAGCCGGGACCTTCCGCCACTCCAAAAAGGCCTCGTGAGCTCGGCCGACAATCCGTTCGTACTCGTCCTCATTCACCTGGCGGACGGAGGCGATGACTTTGCCGTCGATCGGGGAGACGGACTCCAGCAGGTCGCCGGAGCCGATCCAATCGCCGTCGAATCCACCGGGGTTCTCGCGTTCGATTCCGAGTGCCGTCAGAAAGTCATGCATTATCGTCACCATGTGGCATCTGTTTGATCGGTACCGGACCAGGCGCGGCCCGGCGGCCGGGAAGATAGGGGACCTGCCGCCAGGCGTCTATTCGTCAAGACGGACGATTTCTGTCCAGCCCTCGACGGCGTGGTGGCGGCATCTGACCAGCTCCCGGAGGTCCGGGTCATCGACTTCCACGCGCGCCTCCCAGTAGCCCTCCGTCACCTGGCGGAGGCCGTGAATGTCGAGCACCGTCCAGCCGTCGGCATGGGCCGCTTCGCGACAGGCTATCTCGGGAGATCCGGAGGCCGCGGTCGTTTCCTGGAACGCGACCGACTGCGTGTTGAGGCAGCCGGCGCAAGCCAGGGTCGCCAGAACCGCAGCGGCCTGCCGGCCGTTCTTTCTAGTTGTACAGCTGTACACGTACAGTGCCTCACGGATGGGTGGTCGCTGTTGGGTGAATCCATGATACTCCGATGAGCGAGGGTTGTCGCCCTTGCCGCGGCGATCGACCGAGGTTCATCCTACCTCCATGCGGGCCATGATTCTCCGTCGCCTCGCGGGACTGGACGAGCATCCAGACCCGCTGGAACTCGTCGACCTGCCGGTTCCCGAACCAGCCGCAGGTGAACTCCTCGTTCGCGTCTCGGTGTGCGGCGTCTGCCACACGGAGCTCGATGAAATCGAGGGCCGGATGCCCCCCCCGGGACTTCCGGTCGTTCCCGGCCACCAGATCGTGGGCACGGTCGAGGGCGTCGGCCCCGGTGTGTCCGCCGGCGTGGTGGGGAGTCGGGTGG
>JAOTWC010000266.1 GCA_029863105.1 Gemmatimonadota bacterium
GGACCCTGAAGGCGGGCGGCGCGGACGTGTTGTTGTGCGCGTCGAATCCGTTGTCTACACAGGATGACGTGGCCGCGTGGCTGGTCGAGGAGCTTGGTATCGCGGTGCATGCCGTCCGCGGGGAAGACAACGATACCTACTATCGACACATCCAGGCGGCGCTGGCGCACCATCCCACCGTCACGATGGACGACGGGGCCGACCTGGTCGGCGCCCTGCACATGATTGCGCTCGATCGGCTCGACGATCTGGCTCCCCCGGTACGCGAGTGGGTTGCGCGTCTTGACCCGGATGCGCGCAGGGAGCTCGTATCGAGCATCGTCGGCAGCACGGAGGAAACTACGACCGGTATCATCCGGCTGCGGGCGATGGCGGCCGACGGCGTCTTGCAGTTCCCGGTAATGGCGGTCAACGACAGCCTTACCAAGCACCTGTTCGACAACCGGTACGGCACGGGACAGTCGACGCTCGATGGCGTGATTCGGGCGACCAACATTCTGCTGGCGGGCTCGACTGTCGTCGTGGCAGGGTACGGCTGGTGTGGGCGCGGTGTCGCGTTCCGCGCCCGCGGGGCGGGGGCGAAGGTCATCGTTACCGAGATCGATCCGGTCGTGGCCCTCGAAGCAACCATGGACGGGTTCCCGGTCATGCCAATGCGGGAGGCCGCCGGGCTCGGCGATCTGTTCCTCACCCTGACCGGCAACACGGGTGTGATTAGGGAAGAGCACTTCCGGGCGATGAAGGATGGCGCGATTGTCGCAAATTCCGGACACTTCGATGTCGAGATCGACGTTGCAGGACTGACCAGGCTCGCCGACGGGCCTTCGGTGGAAGTCCGGCCGATGGTCGAAGAGTACCGTGTCGAAGGCAAGCGCATCGAGATCCTGGCCCAGGGTCGCTTGATCAATCTTGCGGCGGCGGAGGGCCATCCGGCTGCCGTCATGGACATGTCGTTCGCGAACCAGGCGCTGGCCGCTGAGTTTCTGCTCGTCGAGAGGAAAGCCCTGGCGAACGAGGTGCACAGGGTTCCGGCCGAGATCGACCGGGAAATCGCCCGCCTGAAGCTCGCGGCGATGGGGATTTCCGTGGACGTGCTCACTCCGGACCAGGAGCACTACCTGGCCTCCTGGGATCTCGGCACCTGACCGGATGGAATCATGAGCGACCGAGACGAAAAGCCGAGCGACAACCTGACACGAGTCGAGGTGGCCAGCCTGGGCCTGGACAAGGCATCCGGCACGCCGGTCGTGATCCTCAAGGAGGTCGGGGGCGACCGCATCCTTCCGATCTGGATCGGCCCGGGCGAAGCCAGCGCGATCGCAATGGTCCTCGCCGGGATCGAGTTCGCGCGTCCGTTGACGCACGACCTTCTTCATGCGGTCGTAGCGGAGATGGGCGGAGAAGTGGTGCGAGTGCAGATACATCGAGTCGTGGACAACACGTACTTCGCCTCCCTGCTTCTGCGCGGCGCCGCGAGCTTCGTGGAAGTGGATTCGCGACCCAGCGACAGCGTGGCGCTGGCCCTCCGTGCGTCGGCGCCCATCTTTGTCCTGGACGAGCTGCTCGACACCGTGCCGATCGAGATCCAGCACGAGCCGGAGGAGGAGCCGTCGTGGGCCTCGGGCGGAGAGGACGTCATCCCGAAGGCCGATCCCGGACCGGCGGGCGGTACATCGGATCCCGCCAAGCTGCGCGAGTATCTCAAGGGGCTGGATCCGCAGGACTTCGGACGGTTCGAGCCATGAACCTGCGAACAGCTGTCCTGCTGCTGTGTGCGTGGGCCGGGGGCGTCGGGTCGCTCCCGGCGCAGACACTCGAAGGCCGCGTCGTGCATGGTGTCGACTCGTCCGCCGTGGCAGGCGCACGGGTGGAGCTGCACCGCGTGACCGCCACGTCGGGCTCCGTAGTCGATTCCACCCTCAGCGCGCGGGATGGCTCCTTCTCGTTCGACATCGCCGAGGCCTCAGGAGCCGGCGAGCTCTGGCTCGCGGCCGCGCGAGCCCAGGGCATCCTCTATTTCGGTCCCGCCCGGCACGCCGGCCAGGGCGGCGCCGAGCCGTACGAGGTCGTGGTGTTCGATTCGCTCACCGTGCGCGCCACTCCGGAGGATCTGCGGGTCGGGATTCGCCATCTGGTCGTGACCCGTGGACAGGTGGGCGGGTTCGACATCGTTGAGGTCGTCGATGTTCTCGGGCCCCGGGACCGAACCCTGGTCCCGGTCCCCGATACGATCCCGGTCTGGAGCACGTCGTTGCCCGCTTCGGCTCGCGACCCGCGCGCGCTCGAAGGAGGAGCCCCGCCCGAAGCCGTCGCGTTCAGTTCCGGCCGCGTGGAACTTCGCTCGATGATCTCACCTGTCGGCGTGCGGCTGACGTACGTCTACTCGACACCGGATACCGAGGTCGAGCTGGTCATCGAGCACCCCACCGACCGGCTGGAGGTGGTGGTCGCGGGCATGACCGCCGAAGTCAGCGGCGCCACGCCGGCCGGTATCTCGACAATGGGTGGGCAGACCGTGCAGCGCTACGAGGCAAGGGCTGTCACGGCCGGTACGCGGATCCGGGTGGCGGTGGCTGACGCTCCGGGCGTCGGAGGTCGGGCGCTGCTCTGGGCCCTTGTCGGTGCAGCCTTGCTGCTCGCTGCGGGGGTTCTCTGGTGGACGGGCAGCCGTGACGAAGCACGGTTGCGTACGCCGCCAGCTGTCCCGTAGACTTGCCCGGGGCGTCGCTCAACCGGCGATGATCCCGCAAGACATATCGAGGACGGGGTTCCGGAAGTCGGTGCGAATCCGACGCGGCCCCGCCACTGTGAGAGGATTGGATCCGGACGGATCCCTCTTCCGCACGATGACCACCGGCTTGCCCCGGGAAGGTCGCGGAAGTGACCTCGAGCCAGGAGACGTGCTCCGACCTCGCCCATGACAACTCTTCGCGGGAAGAGCGTGGGCGTTTCGAATCCCAGTTCGAGCGACCCCGTTGTTTCCCGGAAAGAACGGGGCTTTTTGTCGGAACGGCTCGCACACTTCGCCGCAGTTGTCGCCGCGGTTCTCCTTGCACTGGCGGCTCGGTCTTCCGGGCTCGACGCTCAGATCGTCGTGGAGGACGACCTGGGCCGCCGCGT
>JAOTWC010000267.1 GCA_029863105.1 Gemmatimonadota bacterium
CGATCACGAACGTCGGCGTATTCGGGAACCTGTTCGGGACGCCGATCGTGAACCAGCCGCAGGTGGCCATTCTCGGAACCGGCGTGATCGAAAAGCGGCCGGTTGTCGTACAGGACACGATGGGAAACGACGTGATCGGCATCCGCCACATGTCGTACTTCGGGCTGAGCTACGATCACCGGGTCGTCGACGGCGCGATGGCAGCCTTCTTCCTCAACAAGGTGAAAGAGGTCATCGAGAACTATCCGGAGGACGCCGCCTAGGTAGCGGACTCCCCGATCCGTCGCATCGATCCGGTTGCCGGGGCGTCAGTCGAGGCGCACCAGTCGACCACCGTCGGCGGATTGGCGTCGTTCCTCGCACCCGTCGCTGACCACCGAGAAGGTGATCGTGGTGCCGTCATCGACGTAGTCGTAGACCCCTTCTGCCAGGCAGAGCGGA
The DNA here is from genome assembly GCA_029863105.1 of Gemmatimonadota bacterium. GTDB lineage: Bacteria > Gemmatimonadota > Gemmatimonadetes > Palauibacterales > Palauibacteraceae > JARFPW01. The sequence goes on from JAOTWC010000267.1 coordinate 442, forward strand.
TCCGAGCCGTCTTCGTTCCAGATTTCCATCACGCCCGGGACTCGACCCAGAGCCATCTGGAACTGGAGAACCGGGTTGCCCATCTGCTCGACCTGCACTCCGAACTCGTTCCAGGTCGCGATCATCTCGTTGCCGGGCGTCGCCGCGTCGGAGCCGGCAAAGATCACTTCATACTTGCCATAGAAGTCCTCGGTCGTCGGCGGCCGCGACGCTTCCGAAGACACGTCGGCTGATTTGGGACCGCACGCGGCGAACAGGAGTGCGGCCGCCAGCACGGAAACGGTCCGCTTGAGAGACGGAGCGCTCATGGTTCCTCCGGAGGGTGGTAAGGAAACGTATTCGTCTCGGCCCGTACGCGATCGGACGCTCACCGGTTTCACTGGCCCGCCATGTCCTGAATTCGTACACTATGTTCCATAATCGGACACGGCGGGCACCGCGGTACCTCGATCGAATATTGTCAAGTACCGTAATTTGAGTCAGTTAACGATAGTACCTCCAGTGGCATGAGGGTTGCGCCTTGCCTGCGGTGGAAGCTAGCGGACAGGGCGCGTGAGAGGGCGGGTATGTCGCACATCCATCAACTGCATCCCGGGAGCGGCGGTTCCGGTCGGGAATCCGGCGGACCCGAGTTCTCCGGAATGGACGTGGCTCGCACGTCCTCGCGGCGAACCGGACGAATCGTGTGGACGGTCATCGGACTCGCGGGGCTCGCCGCCCTTACCCTGTTTTTCGCCTCACTGGAGCCTGCCGTGGCCGGCGTCGATCGTGACCTTCTCGTGCTCGGAAACGTGCAACGTGGATCGATGTCCAGGCAGGTTTACGGGTGGGGTAGCTTCGTCCCGGATCGAGTTCAGATCGTGAGGGCTGAGCAGCCCGGCAAGATCGCTGTCGTCTACGCCGTGCAGGGCGAGGAAGTGCGGGGCGGCGACCGATTGATCGAAATGTCGAATCCGGAAATCGAGATCGCGGCCGACAAGGCCGAGCAGAAGTTCGCCGCCGTCCGCGCGGGCATGATCGCCCTGAGTCGGGAACTGAGTTCCCGTCGATTGACCCTCGAGGCGGACATCGCCGCAACGCGAGCCACGTATCTCAGGGCCGAAGACGAGCTCGAAGAGAGGGTGTCGCGGGTCGGCAAGGCGGATGAAAGCGAGGTCCGACGAGCGCAGGAAAGAGTGAAAGCGATCGCTCAGCGCCTGTCGGCCGACGAAGAACGTCTGGAGCTGATCCGAAGCTCCATGGAAGCTCAACTGTCGGCCCAGCGCGACGAGTTACGCTGGCTGGAGTCCATTCTGGAGTCAGAGCGGGCGAGACTGCGGTCGTTGACGCTGCGGGCGACAGGTGACGGCCTGGTCGAGGAGGTGCTGGTCGAGTCCGGCAGCCGCGTGAACGGAGGAGAAATCCTCGCGCGTGTCGCCTTAACGGATCGACTCAAGGCCGAGATCGACGTATACGCCTCCGAAGGGGCTGAGGTCGAGTCGGGTCTCCCGGTGGTGCTCGAGTCCGAGACGGCGGTGGTCTCCGGTCGGGTGGCCGACGTCGAGTCCGTCCCCGGACGGAAGCTGATCCGCGTGGAAGTGTCGCTTGACGAGAACCCCGGAGTGCCCGAGGGCGCCAGCCCCGAGGTCAAGGCGATGATTCAACTCGGCACCCTGGAGAATGCGGTGTTCGTTGAACGTCCCGCCTACGCGTCGAGCAACAACATGTCTACGGTGTTCCGCCTCGCCGAAGACGGTTTGAGCGCGCAACGGGTCAAGGTGCGGTTCGGTCGGGGTTCGGTCGATCGCATCGAGGTGAAGGCAGGTCTCGATATCGGTGACACGATCATCGTGTCGGACATCTCGAAGTTCGACGGCCTGGACTTCATCGAGATCCACTGAAGCAATGACCAGGGACCCCTCCACGACGGACCAGCCCGTCACGAACGCTCTCTCCCATGACGACGGACCGCTCATCAAGTTGGATGGTCTGCGCAAGGTCTTCTACACGGACGAGATGGAGACGCACGCGCTCGCAGACGTCCACCTGGAGGTTCAGCGGGGCGAGTTCGTCGAAGTCATGGGTCCATCGGGTTGCGGGAAGTCCACTTTGCTTGCGGTGATCGGGTTGTTGGACACGCCATCCGAAGGGGAGTACTGGCTCGATGGTCGGCCGATGTCCACGGTAAGCGCCCAGGAACGGGCCGGGCTGAGAAACCGCCACATCGGCTTCATTTTTCAGGCGTTCAACCTCATCGGCGACCTGACGGTCCTCGAAAATGTCGAATTGCCTCTCACGTATCGCGGGATGCCGGCGGCCGAGCGGCGGCGCTGTTCGCTGCGGTCGCTCGAGCGGGTGGGGATGTCGCACCGGGTCGACCACTATCCCGGTCAGCTATCCGGTGGACAACAACAACGCGTGGCCGCCGCGCGCGCGGTTGCGGGCGATCCGCTGATTCTGCTCGCCGATGAACCCACGGGGAATCTGGATTCGACCAACGGAGAAGCCGTCATGGGCCTCCTGAGGGATCTGCATGAAGCCGGATCCACGATTCTGATGGTGACACACGATCCCCGGTATTCACGCTTTGCCGAACGCACGGTCCACCTGTTCGACGGTCGGATTGTCGAGGAGGAAGTGGTTCTGCGTCGGGCGAGGACGGAAGACAAGCGATGACCACGGTTTCAAGACCTC
>JAOTWC010000268.1 GCA_029863105.1 Gemmatimonadota bacterium
AGGCCAGATAAATCCGGCGCCGCATCTCGAGCGCATCCTCGATCGTCTTCAACCCTGGCGCATGCTCAGCCCACGGCTGGTGGCCGAAGTACGAATGCGTCGCCCCCGTGGCGATGATCAGGTAGTCGAACGGCAGGCTTCCATTGTCCAGTCGCACGGAGGATTCGGCGAGATCGACGCCCACCGCGTCCGCCAGCAGCACCGACACGTTCTTCTGCCTTCGCAGGGCACTGCGGAGAGGGTAGGCGATATCGCTCGGGTTCAGCGCGGCCGTGGCGACCTGATACAGCAGCGGCTGGAACAGATGGTAGTTCTCGCGATCGACCAGCGTGACGTGGACCGGCGCTCGCCGCAGCCTGCGGGCGGCATTGAGGCCGGCGAAGCCGCCGCCGATGATGACGACGCGCTCAGACACGGTCCCGGTCCATCACCTGACCGCCGCGCCTGCCTCTTCCTCGGCCCGGATCCGGACGGCGCAGAACTTGTACTCCGGGATCTTTCCGTGCGGATCGAGCGCATCGATGGTCAGTACGTTGGCCGCTGCCTCGCGGAAGTGGAACGGGATGAACACGGTTCCCGGAGTGACGCGTCGCGAAGCCTCGGCGGTAAGTACGATGGCTCCCCGCCGCGACTCGACGACGACCCGCGCTCCGTCCGCCAGCCCAAGCATGGCCAGATCGTCAGCGTTGATGTCGACCTTCGGAACGGGCCGGATCGCATGCAGAGCGCGCGAGCGCCGTGTCATGGTTCCCGTGTGCCAATGCTCGAGCACGCGTCCGGTGTTGAGGATGAACGGGTAGTCGTCGTCAGGCAGCTCTTTCGCCGGCTGGAACGGACGCGGAACGAATTTGCCCAATCCATTGGCCGTCGGGAACGAGTCGCCCATCAATACCTGGATTCCGTCGCCCGACTCCGGGTCAGGGCAGGGCCACAGCTTCCCGGTAAGCCCGAGGTTCCCATACGTGAGCCCCGCGTAGGAGGGCGCGAGCGCCGTGAACTCCTCGAATATCTCGGCCGGGGATTCGTAGGCCATCGGGAACCCGAACGCGGTGGCAAGCTGGCAGGTGATCTGCCAGTCGGCGCGCGCGTCACCCGGCGCTGTCAGCGCCTGGCGGCCAATCTGCACTCGCCGGTCGGTGTTCGTGTATGTGCCCGTTTTCTCCATGAACGTCGTCGCCGGCAGGATGACGTCCGCGAATTCGGCCGTTTCCGTGAGAAAGATGTCCTGTACGACCAGAAAATCGAGGCTCGCGAGGGCCCTCCTCACCTTGTTCGTGTTAGGATCGGAGATGAACGGATTCTCACCCATCATGTACATGCCGCGGATCTTCCCCTCCAGGGCGCCGTGCATGATTTCGACGACGGTGAGCCCCGTCTCGGGGTCCAGCCGGGTTCCCCACGCCGCCTCGAACTTCGCCCGGATGTCCGGATCGGTGACGGCCTGGTAGTCCGGATAGGTGATCGGGATCAGGCCCGCGTCCGACGCTCCCTGCACGTTGTTCTGTCCGCGCAGCGGGTGTAGTCCCGTGCCGGGGCGGCCCACGTTGCCCGTCATCAGCATCAGCGAAATCAGGCAACGGGCGTTATCCGTGCCGTGCGTGTGCTGGGAGATCCCCATCCCCCAGAACACGATCGCCGCCGCGGCGTTGCCGAACAGCCTCGCTGCCCGGCGGATCTCGCTCGCCTCCACGCCGCACATGTCCGCCACGGCCTCCGGGGAGTAATCCTTCACGAGGTGTCTGAGCGCCTCGAAGTTCTCGGTCCGCTTCGCGATGAACGTGTGATCGATCAGGTCCTCCTCGATCAGGACGTGCATCCAGGCGTTGTAGCACGCCACGTCGGTGCCCGGGCGGATCTGCAGGAAGACTTCGGCATGGTCGGCCATCTCGATGTGGCGCGGCTCGACGACGATCAGCTTTGTCCTTCCCGATCTGGCTGCCTGCTTGATGAAGCTCGCGGCCACCGGATGGTTCGCCGTCGTATTCGATCCGGTGATCAGGGCGACGTCGGCATTTCTGACGTCGGCGAACACGTTGGTCACGGCGCCGGACCCGATCGTTTCGAGCAGAGCCGCTACCGATGACGCGTGGCACAGCCGGGTGCAGTGGTCCACGTTGTTCGTCCCGAAGCCGGCCCGGATCAGTTTCTGGAACAGATAGGCTTCTTCGTTGCTGCACTTCGCGCTGCCAAACCCGGCCAAGACAGACGAGCCATGCTCCTGCTTGATCTCACGCAGGCGGCGTCCGGCCAGCTCGAGCGCCTCCTCCCACGACGCCTCCCGGAAGTGCGGCATGACGTCATCGTAGTTGACCAGGCCGCCCGCCTTGCGCCGCTTCCGCCCATCCGACTCGGCCGTCTCGGGTGACAGCGCTCCCTTCGGGTATGCCGAGTCTTTGCGGATCAGTGGCCGGGTCAGCCGCTGCGGGTGCGCAGGATAATCGAATCCGAAGCGTCCCTTCACGCACAGCCGCTGCTCGTTCACCACGCTGTCCCGGCCGTCCGCGTAGACGATCCGATTCGCCTCCTCGTCAACGAAATAGCTGATCGCGCACCCGACGCCGCAGTACGGGCACACCGAATCGACCTGCCTGAGCTCAGTCTTCGCGGGCGACGCGGCTTCGCTCTCGTTCCTGATCAGGTCCACGAGCGTGAGCGCGCCGGTCGGGCAAGCCTTCTCGCATTCCCCGCACGACACGCAGGTGCTCGCCCCCATCGGCGCATCCAGGTCGAATCCGATCCGCGTTGCATAGCCCTTGCCCGTACGTCCGATCACCGCGTTTACCTGCACGTCGTCACAGGCTCGAATGCAGCGGTCACACAGAATGCAGGCCTGGTGGTCGACGCGAATGACGTGGGAAGACTCGTCGATCGGACGACCATTGCCGGCGGGGATGCCGGAAACCGGTTCCGTCCTGGGGCCGACGTATGTGTCCCCGTATTCACCAGCCCATTCAATGCCGTACAGCCCGGCCAGGGCGCGGAGTTCATCCGGCTGCGTTTTGCTGCCGGAGTCCCCGGCATCCACCGGGTAGTCCGACAGTAGCAGTTCGACCAGGCCCTTACGGCAATCATCGATCTTGGTGTTTCGGGTTGTGACCTCC
>JAOTWC010000269.1 GCA_029863105.1 Gemmatimonadota bacterium
TCCGTCTTCATCAGCCAGCAGCGGCTCATTCGGCAGGTCTCCCATACAGGAATTGCGAGTGTCGTGGTCGGGTGGCGAGTCACGCCCGCAGAACAGTCTACGCGTCCCGGCGGCTCCGCAAGCGCAGTTTTCCCCGGCCTTGCCAACGGAACCGCCGCCTCGGAGATTCGCGGCACGAATCTGATCACTGCGGTCAGCCCCCAAATTCAGGAACGCCGTGACCATATCAGACGCGCCCGTCGCACCGGCGCGCCCGTCCGGAGTGAATCCCCTGGTTCGGCTGTGCGCCGTGCTGGCCCTCTTGTTCGTATTCCTGCTGGGGGTGAATGGACTCGGCGATGGGTTCAAGTCTCTCGGTGGCGGGACGCTCGACGCTTTCTTTGCGGCGACCGCCAATCCGTTCATCGGCCTGATGGTCGGTATCCTGGCGACCACGCTCGTGCAGAGTTCTTCGGTGTCGACATCGCTGATCGTGGGGCTTGTCGCCGCCCCCGTGCATCCACTGCCCATCATGAATGCGGTACCGATGATCATGGGCGCCAACATCGGGACGACCGTGACGAACACGATCGTATCGATGGCCCATATCGGCCGGGACGAAGAATTCGAGCGGGCGTTCGCCGTCGCCACCTGTCACGATTTTTTCAACTTCCTGGCGGTCGGCATTCTGCTGCCGCTGGAACTCCTGACGGGAATGTTGAGCAAGTCGGCGGCGGCTCTGGCCGCCAGCCTGGGCGGGATCGGAGGCGTCGAATACGATAGCCCGCTGAAGGGCGCGCTGAAGGCGGCGCTGAAACCGGTCAAGGCGACCCTGGAGTCGGTTGCCGGCTCGGACCGGCTGGCCGAGATCCTGCTCATCATCCTGTCCGGCATCCTGATCTACGTCGCGCTGACCTTGCTCGTCGCCGTCATGCGGCCTGCCGTTCACAGCCGGGTTGAAGCCATCGTATCCCGGGGGCTCGAGAAGACTCCGCTGGTGGGCATCATCGTCGGAATCGCGGTCACCGTAATGGTGCAGTCGAGTTCGATCACTACCTCGCTGCTCGTACCTCTGGCGGGCGCCGGCCTGTTGACACTGGCCCAGGCGTTCCCGATTACCGTAGGGGCGAACATCGGCACGACCGTCACCGCGCTGCTGGCCGCCCTTGCCGCGACCGGACCGAACGCCGTACTGGGTCTGACGATTGCCCTCGTGCATTTCCTGTTCAACGTCGCGGCGACGCTGATCATCTTCCCGTGGCCCAAGATCCGGCAGATTCCGCTGGCCGGGGCGCAGCGACTCGCCGCGCTCGCCGTGCAGTCACGTCGCTGGGCTCTGCTGTACGTTCTCCTACTGTTCTACGGCGTTCCCGCGTTGTTCGCCGTGCTCAACCAGATCCTTTAGCCGAGACGCGCCATGTTACGCGAACTACTAGCTGCATTCCGATCCAAGCATCCGCTCGCTGAAATGGGCGCCAACTTCGCGCGCATGGTGGAACTCACGGGCGATTCAGTCCAGGAGGCCGGCAGCATCTACTTCAGTGATTCTCCCATCGATCCGGCCGGCATCGCGCGCATCCGTCAGCGCGACGTGGAGGTGAACGCGCTGCAGCGCACGATTCGGCGACAGGTCGTTGCTCACCTGAGTTTCGAAACGGGTCGCGGCGACGTCCCCTATTGCCTTCTGCTCGTGAGCCTTGTCAAGGATGTGGAGCGGTTGGGGGACTACGCCAAGAACCTGTCCGAAGTGCGGGCCATCCATCCGGGACCGCTCCCCGATGACCCGATCGTCAAGGAGCTGGTCGATGTAAGGAATTGGGTCGGGACCAACTACCCGGTGCTGGTCGACGTGTTCGAGCGGGCGGACAGGGACCGGGCGGATCGGCTGATCGCCGAGGGGCGGACGATTTCACGAAGTCTGGACGCACTCATCGGGAAGATCGCGGCGGCCGATTATGACGGGCGATCCGCCACGGCTCTCGCGATGGGCACTCGGTTTTACAAGCGTATCGTGGGCCACGTGATCAACGTGCTGACCGGAGTCGTGCAGCCCCTGCACAAACTGGACTACTACGACGAGGACCAGCCCGGCGAGAACTGAGCGGGTCCAGACCACAGGAGAACCCATGTCTGAAACCCCATCCCCACGTCCGGTACTTACCGCGAGGCCGTTTCCGCCCTTGCTGCTGCCCGCCCTGTTCAGCGGCGCGGCCGGCGCGATCGCCTTCGATGTCGCCCAGCGGCTGGAGGGCTTTTCGCCGACGATCCCGGAGTTCATGGGGCAGGCGATCGTGCAGCGAGGGGGCTATCCGACTGGCCTCGAGACCGTGATCGGCTGGGGAGTACATCTGGGCGTGTCCTTCGCGTATGCAGCCATTTTCGCCGTCGCCGCATGGGCGCTGTTCGGATCGATGGAGCGGAAGAAACGGTGGATCGCGGCGGGCGTCCTGGCAGCCGCACTCGGCGCCGCGACTACGATGATCACCGCACCGGCGATCGCGACGACGATCAGCCTGCTGTCGGGGAACGGGCTCCCCGATCGGCTGCCGGGACTGAACACCGGCTGGGGCTGGCCCGGATGGAACCATCTGCTGTTCTTCGGGATCGCGTGGCTGGGCACGGTCGTGCTGCTGGATCGGGACTGACGGGGGCAGCGGTCTCAGCCGCCGGTGGCGACCCGCACGGCTTTCGGATCGTTCACTCGCTGCAGCAACAGCCAGCCCACGACGAACAGGACGCTCAGCGCCATCACGGCCAGCCTCTGGTTGCCGCCGGTGGTGAGGGCGATGTAGCCGAAGATCATCGGACCGATGACCGATGAGGACTTCCCGCACAGCGCGTAGAACCCGAACATTTCTGATTCTCGGCCGTCCGGAATCAGTGACGCCATGAACGCCCGACTCGCCGCCTGAACCGATCCCAGTCCGAACCCGCCGACAAGGACCAGGCCCGCGAACACCAGCTTCGTATCCACGAAGTAGATGCTGATGACCACGGCGGCCCACATGAACAGCACGCCGGACAGAACCTTCTTCGGGCCCAGCGAATCGGTCGGTTTCGCCATGGCGAACGCACCCGCCAACGCCGAGATCTGGA
>JAOTWC010000270.1 GCA_029863105.1 Gemmatimonadota bacterium
CTGGAATCCCAGGCGATTCGCTATTCCTTCGAGCCGACCGACCTGGCGAAAATCACCCGCCAGGCGGTGGAACGCATGGAGGCGCGGCTGGAGCAGGCAGGAGTGGAAGCGGACGTAGAGGCGCCGGAGTCGCTCGTCGTGGATTGCGACGAAACCCGCATGGCCCAGGTGATCGAGAACCTGCTGGACAACGCACTGAAGTTCTCGCCGGTGGGCGGCACGGTTCGGGTGGAGGTCTCGGCGGCCGGGGATAACGGTGGGGGCGGCGGCATTCGCCTGTGCGTCTCCGACGAGGGGCCCGGTGTGGCCGACGCGGACAAGGAAGCGATCTTCGAACGCTTCGCGCAGCGCGGCGAGCCGAGCGGCTCCGCAGGTGGCGTCGGCCTGGGACTGACGATCTGCCGGGAGATCGTCTCAGCCCACCGGGGTCGCATCGGCGTCGTGGACCGGCCGGGAGGCGGAAGCACGTTTCAGGTGGCGCTGCCTGACAGACGCGCCGGGAGTGCGCGGTGAGCGGTCCGCTGCCCGGCCGGTTGTGCCTGCTCCTGATGTTGCCGGCCCTGGGGATCGGCGGCTGTGCCTCGTCCGGCGGCGGGAGGGCAGCGAATCCCGCGGCATCGCCGTCGGACTCTCGTACCATGCGGGACATGTACGAGGCGGGAGAGTTCGCAGAAACGATGCGCGCGTTTCTCGCCGACCCGGCCCTGGCAAGCCAGGAGTCCGCCCTGTTCCGTGCCGCCGTCGCCTCGGCGATGCCCGGGCACGCCGAATCGGACAACATTCGGGCACTGGACCTGTTCACGCGGCTGCTCGTCGAGTTTCCCGAATCCGAGCATCGGACCACCGTCCGCCTCATTCTGGGGATGCTCGAGGAAGAAGCGGCCCTCAGAAGGTCGAACGGGCGCCTGGAGCGCGAGCTGGAGCAGTTGAAGGCGATCGATCTGGGCGACAGTCCGTGAACGTTCTGTTCGTGAACTCTCAGAAGGCGGACGAGTTCGGCGGCGGCGAGAAGTGGATGATCACCAGCGCATCGGGCCTGCGGGAGAGAGGCCACACGTGCCGCATCGCGGGTCGGATCGGATCCAGGTTGCTGGCGGCTGCCCGGCACGCCGGCCTCGACGTTCTTCCCCTCCCGTTTCGCGGCGACTTCGATCCGGGACTCACCTGGACCCTGCAGCGTTTCCTGCGGCGGCACGCGATCGACGTGCTGGTGTGCAACTTCAATCGCGACATCCGTGTGGCCGGCCTCGCCGGCCGTCTGGCCCGGACGCCGAAGATCTTCGCGAGCCACGCCCTGGATTCGATCAACGAAAAGCGGCGGTACACGCTGCCGATTCGCTGGCTGACCGACGGAGTGATCACGAACGCCGAGTCGATCCGCCGGGCCTACGTCGACCGGTACGGGTTACCGGCCGACTTCGTGCACGTGCTGCACTACGGCGTAGATCCGCCCGGCGGCGCGGAGCCGTCGCCCTTCGGCGATACCTACGCCGACCGGCACGTCATCCTATCCGCCGGCCGACTGTCCGAGCAGAAAGGGTTCGACGTTCTGATCCGGGCCGCCGCCGAGTTGCGCTCCCGACGCTCCGACTTCGTCGTGTTGATTGCCGGGGACGGCGACCTCGAAGACGCGTTGCGAGGGCAGGCAGCGGCCCTGGAACTCGACGATGCGGTGCAGCTCGTCGGATTCCTGTCTCCACTCACCCCCGCCATTCGCGACGCCACGGTGTTCGCTCTGGCGTCCCGCTACGAGGGTATGCCGACGGTTCTGCTCGAAGCGATGTCCGTGGGCACGCCGGTCGTCGCGACTGCCGTCAGCGGCGTGCCCGAACTCATTCCGGAAGCGCGCTTCGGACTGCTCGTGCCGGCGGATGACGCACCGGCTCTGGCGGCCGCGATCGAACGGCTCCTCGACGATCCCGTTCTCGCCCGCCACATGGCCGAGGCCGCGCAGGAGCGGGTGCTCGCCGAGTTCTCGACCGAAACCATGATCGATCGGATCGAAGCCCTGTTCCAGCGTGAGGCGACGTGAGGGATACCTACCGGCGCCTCTCCTGTCGCCTGCTCCGTGCGCTGGGACGACGGGTCCCGCCTTCCCGGCATGACGGTCGGGCGATCGAGACCGCGATCGTGTTGATCCCGGAGCTGTACGGCGACACGATTCTCACGACGCCTCTGCTGCTCGCGCTCCGTGCGTTGTCCCCCGGGGTCGAGATCACCGCCGTCGGAACGGGACCCGGCGTACGTCTTCTGGCGCACGACGCTGCCGTCCGCCATGCGGTCCACCTGCGCAGGGCCTCTCCGGCGGAGCGGGCCCGCGTGTTCGACCGGCGGTTCGACGTGTTATTGAGCACGAAAGACCATCCGTCCTTCACGAACCTGCGCCTCGTTCGGCGGATCCAGGCGGAGTACCGCATCGGGTTCGATCATCCGGGCCATGAGGGCTTTTTCGACGCCCTGGTCGAGCGACCCGATCAGATGCCCGTGTGGGAGAAGGTGGCAGGTCTCGTCGAGCCGCTCGGTGCAACAGTGAGCACGGCGCCGCGCCCGTATCTGCCGGACGGACCCGTGTCGGAAGCCGTCAGGACGTTCGTTTCGACTCTGGTGGCGGACGAATCGGTGCTCGCCGTGAACATCAGCGCGTCGAAGCCGGAGAAGAGATGGCCGACGGCCCGATGGCGAAGCGTGCTTGCCGGAATCGACCGGCCCGTCGTGCTTCTGGCCGCACCCGAGCACACCGCCGATCGGCACCGGCTGGAGGCGGAGTTGCCCAACGCCGTTCCCTCCCCTCCGACCGCGAGCCTGTTCGACGTCGCGCACATCGTGCGTCATGCGGCGGCCCTGCTGTCGACGGATACGGCAACCGTCCACGTGGCCTCCTGCTCCGACACGCCGGTGCTCGCCCTGTACCGAAATCCGCGGGACCTCGCCAAATTCCCACCGCTGTCCAGCCGGAACCGGGTGCTGCTCGCCCGCGATAGCGACCTGGAGAGCATCGGACCCGATGCCGTACGCGAGGGACTCAATGAACTGGAGAGAGAGTTCACATGACACTGCCCCACCG
>JAOTWC010000271.1 GCA_029863105.1 Gemmatimonadota bacterium
CTCGCCGCAGCGCGCAGGCAAGGTCCCGGGCGCTGAACGTCGGCTCGAGCGGTTCCGGCCCGAGCGCGCGGTCGCGCGCCTCCCACGACTGTTCGCTGAGCAGTCGAAACCCGCCGAGTCGTCGTATGTCGTCATACACGACTGTCCGACCATCACGAAGCCTGATGAGCGCCGCCACATGTGTGAAGCCGATTCGCTCTGCCAGGCGGTGGCCGTCAGGATCCGAAGCAGGGGCCACCGCGAAACGACCAGTCATCCGAACCTGGATTTGCACCACCGCCGCAGGCTTCCGGCCATCGGGTTCGATGAGCAACAGCAGGTTCTTACCGCGTCGCCCGACGTCTGAAATCCGTCGCCCCCGGAGGGCCGCCGAGAATCGACCAGGCGTGTCGCCATCCATCAGGATGTCCGGCTTCAGAATACGAACGCCTGAGATCGTCATTCCCCGGAGCGTCGGGGCGAGATCCCGCCGCATCGTCTCGACTTCCGGCAACTCGGGCATCAACGGGTCTCGGAATGCCCGATGTCAGGTCGCCAATCCGCTCCATCGAACTGAATTCGCGCCGCTCCGGCCCGGCTGCGGGCGGCAGCCGTTGCGAGATCGTCGGCGATCCCGGTGACGCCGAATACCCGGCCCCCGGCGGTTACGAGCTGCCCGCCGGCATGCGCGGTACCCGCATGGTACACATGCAGGTCGGGGGTCTCCAGATCGGCGGGCAGGTCTATGCGAAGGCCCGAGTGAACGGATGCCGGATAGGCCCCCTGCACGACTACGGTCGTCAACGCCGCTTTCGAAGGCGACGCGGGCCTCCAGCCCCCGAGACGCGCCCCCCGTCCGACGGCGAGGAGAGGATCCAGCAGCCCGTCCTCCATCAGGGGAAGCACGACCTGAGCCTCAGGATCGCCGAGGCGGCAGTTGAACTCGACGACCTTGGGTCCCTCCGCCGTGAGCATCACCCCCGCATACAGAAACCCGCGGTAGGGTGATCCCTGCTCCGCCAGTCTCGCCAGCACGGGCTCGGCGATCTCCCTCCGTATCCGTTCAATCAACGCCGCGTCTGCTCCGCGCACCGGCGAGTACGCGCCCATGCCCCCCGTGTTGGGTCCCGTGTCTCCGGCGAACCGCCGCTTGTGGTCCCTGGCGGGCGCCAACGCGGCGGCCTCCGAACCGTCTGTAAGGAAGAACACAGACAGCTCCTCGCCTTCCATGAACTCCTCGATCACGACCTCCGCGCCAGCTTCGCCCAGCGTAGCGCGTTCCATCAGATCTCCGATCGCCTTCTCCGCCTCGCGGTGATCGCCACAGACGACCGCTCCCTTTCCGCCCGCGAGGCCGGAGGCCTTCACGACGAGCGGCGGCTCCATGCCGGCGGCGAACGCGCGGGCCGCGGCCGGATTCTCGAAAATGCGGAACGCGGCGGTCGCGACCCCACATTCTTCCATCAATCGTTTTGAAAATGCCTTGGACGACTCCAGGCGGGCGGCGGAAGCTGAAGGACCGAAGATCGCCAGGCCGTGGGATTCAAACTCGTCGACCAGGCCAGCGGCGAGAGGCTGCTCCGGACCCACCACGGTCAGGTCGATCGCTTCGGCAGCGGCGAATCGGGCCAGGGCCGTAACGTCGGTGGCGGGAATGGGGACGTTCGTTCCGTACTGAGCGGTTCCGGGGTTTCCGGGCGCGCAGTACACCGAAGCGCTCGGAGCGTCGCCGGCGAGTTTGCGAACCATGGCGTGCTCTCGGCCACCGCTACCGATCACGAGGAGGTTCATGGGCACAGGATGACGAAAACGGCCCGCCCTCGCCAGACGGCGGAGGCGGGCCGGCAACCCACCGGGATGCAGCTCGCGAAGGCCAGCGCCGCTAGCTCTGGCGGGTCTTCTTGAACACGTCGGTCACCTTGCTCTTCAGCTTGTCCACTGCTTCGTCCACGTCGTGCAGAATCTCGGAGGCCACGTCCGTGTACCCTTTCGCCGCTTCTTTGAGATCCTCACGGTAGGGACGTGTATCTTCCTCGTCCCGTCGTACGTACTGACCCGTCAGGATCTCTTCGTACCGTCCGGTCTCGATCCACATCCGGAGTTCCGCCACCCGTGCCACGGCGAACGGATGAGTGGCGCCGAGTACGTTGAGCAGCTTGTAGACGGAGTCCAGAACCTCACCCCCTTCACGGTATTCCTCCGACTGGGCGACGAACTCCGTGAGGTCGAGCTCCTCGCCTCTCGTCCCCCCTGCCAGCTTCATGAGCGCGCTGAGCACCGTGTCACGGTCCTGGATCGCCAGCAATGCTGCGCGGTCGCACGACAACTCCGCCTTGCGGTTCCACTCGAGAAGTGCCAGCAGAATCGGGAGGACGGCGATCCCGGCCAGCGGGTATCGGAACACAGTGAGCTGCATCAACAGGATCAACAGAGTCCGGTACAGTACGTGGCCGCTCATGATGTGCCCCACCTCATGGGCCAGCACGGCTTCCACTTCGTCGCGGCTGAGCACTTCGAGCATCGAGGAATTGAGGACGATGAACGGTTCGTTCATGCCGACGGCGCCGGCGTTCACGATCGGCGTCTGGCTCACGTAGACTTCCGGGATGGTCTCCAGGTCGAGCACCTCACACACGCGCAGCGTCCGCTGATGGATCCACGAGTACTGCTTTTCGCTGACACGCACGGCGTTCGCCTTGAAGGCGAGACGGATGGCTCGCTCACCGAACATTCCGAAGATCTTCCTGAGCGCCAGGTCGAAGCCGGGGATCTTTCGGAGCGCGTTCAGAGTCGCGCGGTCCGCCGGATGTTCCCAGGAACTCGCGCCGATCCCCGTCAGAATCCGGCGTGTACTGCCCGAATCGCCCCTGTCCTTCGTGATATGACTGCCGTCGTTGCTGGTCATCAACCGTCTCCGAGGGTTCCGGTTCGTCGGTTCTATGAATGCGAGTACGTCTGATCTCTCAACGCGGTTTCAGACTCGGTCAAGCGCCTCGCCCAGGTCGCCGATCAGATCGTCGGCGTCCTCGATGCCGACCGACAGGCGGACGAGGCCATCCGTCAGGCCCATCTCGGCAC
>JAOTWC010000273.1 GCA_029863105.1 Gemmatimonadota bacterium
GCCCGCGGCGGGCGGCGGCAACGCCTCGAACTGGATGGACATCTCGTCGCCCGGCCCGAATACGACGTACTGATCATCCGCGGCAAGCAGGAGGGAAACTACGTCCCCTTCACGGGTGTAGGCACCAGCCAAAGGGCGCCACGGGCTCTCTTTCCCTACCGCGGAGTAGTCGAACCAGTGAGGACCGTACCGCCCCCCTCGCCGATAGACCCGTGAAAACCCGCGTTGACCGAGCTCCGCCGATACCGGCGCCAGCCGTCGGCCGGCCGCGACATCCCCGGGAGTGTCGGAAGCAATCTCATAGAACGCCTGGTCCCAGTAGATTTCCATCGTAGTTCGGACGCGAATCCGGGGATCATGCGAAGGCACGCCCTCCGTCAGGTCGACAATCACCGTCTTGTTCTTCCCCGTGGGGAAAGCGATGTCCGCATCCAGGGCGCGCCACCCACCTCGACCATCGGGCACTTCGAGATACGGCGGTACGACGAGGGTCTCGCCGGCCTGGCCCATCGCGACGTTGATGCTTGCGTCCGTCGGGAACAGCCACCCGGCGAGGAACAATCTCGCAGCCACGCCGGACGCCCCGTCGAGGGTGAGCACAAGGTCATGGAGCCGCGTGGTGCCCTGATACGGACCGGGATCGAAGCCTCCGACAAAGCGGAAGTCACGCGCGGCGAGAAGGTCCTGCACGTCCTGGCCTGACTCCGTGTACGCGGCCTCGGGACTTCGCGGCGCGCGAACTGTGTACAATTTGTGATTCGGCACGTCCGGCGCACCGAACATTTCGTTCACGTAGACCTCCGTACCGTCCGGATGCTCGACAGCGAACAGCGCTACCTCATCCAGATAGCCAACCTCCCAGAGTTCTTCCGTGATGCGGATGTCGTAGACACCATCGCGCTCGAGCAACATTCCCGGCGGAATCCGCACATATTCGAGCGACGGATCCGGCGGAGCATACAGGGTCTCACCGGCCATGATTCCGAGCGGCATGCCGAGCGCGCTCTTCCACATCATGTCCGTGACGAACTCAAACCCCTCCCCCGTCCACACATACAGGAAGCCACACGAACCCTTGAGTACCTGAGTCTCCACCAGCAGTGCGTCCACAGCCGGGCGTATCACGTTCTGGGGCACGCCATTCGTCCACTCGATGCGCAGCACGTCGGCTTCGGAGCGCGGTCCGAGTCCGAAATGCTCCACCTCCCCCGACACCACTCGCGCGATCTGAAGATCCCCGGCGGCGACGTCGATTCTCGAGCCCAGGCCGAGTCGATTCACCTTGCCGCTGCCGTCGGCGAGGCCGAGCAGCTGCACACGCATGTGATGGTTCAGGTTGCCGCCTTCATTGCTGAGCACGCGGATTCCGGCGGCGTTCTCGACGAGCAAGTCCTCGTCCCCGTCCCCGTCGAGATCCGCCGCGGCCGCCCGGCCACTCGCCGCACCTTCCTCGAGGAAATCCGGCACAAACTCGAACCGGCCGTTCCCAGATCCCCGGGCGAGGCGCGTCGTCAGATTCCCCGCCGCTCCGGGAAGGACCAGCACGTCATCCCGACCATCATTGTCGAAGTCCATGCGCAGCAAACTGCCCGAGATGGACCCCGGGGCGTCCACGGCCGCCCGGAGGTTACCGAAACCCTCCGTATCGTTGACCGACACGACCAGCCCGCCTTCGCCCGAGACGAGGATGTCGAACCAGCCGTCCCCGTTCGCGTCGGTCACGGTCACGGAGCTTGGCGCATCCACGCCTTCCAGGGCCGGCCCCACCTCATAGCGGCCCTGACGGAGGTTCGACGCGACGTGCACCGATGCCGAGGTGAGCGCGACGAGGTCGACGTCGCCGTCCCGATCGAGATCGCCGAACGACCACTCGCGCACGTCCCTCAGGGCGGAGAGCCCCGCGTCCGAGCCGACTTCCTCGAACGCGCCGGCACTGGTCTGTCGGAACAACCGCGCGGAACCGGCCCCACCCACGAGCAGGTCCAGATCGCCGTCATGATCGGCGTCCAGCGGAACCACCCCCCGAGCGCTCACCGGCACCGCGCGGCCCTCTACGGGCGTGGGATCCGCGTACAGGCTGTCCACCCGGTAGAGCACCTCCAGACCTCGAGCTGTCACAACAATCAGATCCGCCCTGGCATCGCCGTCCAAATCGGCGGCGGCCACGGGGCGGCCCCCGACGGATCTGCCGGATCGAGCGCACGAACCCAGTGTAAGCAGTGATCCACCCTCGTTGCGCACACATGTGAGACCCGTCGCATCACGGACGACGACATCCGCGTCTCCGTCGCCGTCGAAGTCGGACAGCAGGGGGCTGTCGGCACCCGCGATCGAATCCGTGGCCACGAATCGCACCTGCCGCCAGACTTGATCGGCGGAGTCGACGGATCGAGCCACGCTGCGAAATCGGCGGAGCGGAACGCCCGACTCGACCTGCCCGGCGGCCAGCCGCCGGAGCCCGGAGCCGTACATCGGATCCACGCGAAGCAGGTTGTGCAGGGTCCGCAACCGTGTCAGCCCGATCTCTCCGTCGCCCCTGCGGGCTGCCTGGAGAGATCGATCGAGCTCAGTCTTAGCCTCGTCGTCTCCCCGGGGAAGCAATTGCCGGAGGTACTCCAGGTGTCCGACCGCCGCGTCCGGCTGGCCGCTCTCCAGGTACGCTTCGGTCAACGTGAGGCGGGCCGGAAGATTCGCCGGCTCCCGGCCCAGCAGGCGCTCGAGCAGAGGTCGAGCGCGATTCGAATCACGGGTGGCTACGGCCCATAGGCTTGGCAGGTGAAGAGAATCCGTGCGAAGCGCGCGCGTCCATAGATCGATGGCCTCGGGCGACCGTCCGACTTCCGCGAGAACTACCGCTTCGATGTACAGAACCTCCGGGTCGTCGGGCGCAAGAAGGCGCGCACGTTCCGCCGCTCGCACCGCTTGTTCGAATGCGCCGAGCCGTAGCTCGGCCAGGGCCAGATTGGCGTGACCGAGTGCCTCTTCGGGTGCCTGTTCGATCAATTCGGCAAACTGACCCGCCGCCTCCGCCGGCCGACCCTCCTCCAGGT
>JAOTWC010000272.1 GCA_029863105.1 Gemmatimonadota bacterium
GCAAGCTGCAGCGCTTCGGAGTGCGACACAAGGAGCGGCTGAAGGACCTGCGCCGGTCGGTGGACGTGCTCACTCTGACGGCTACGCCCATCCCCCGTACGCTGCAGCTTGCACTCGGAGGCATGCGCGACATGTCCCTGATCGAGACCGCCCCGCGTGACCGGATGCCCGTCATCACCCACGTGCTCGAATGGGACGACGGAATCCTCCGGGACGCGATGCAGCGGGAGTTCGACCGTGGCGGCATGGTGTTCTTCGTGCACGATCGGATCGAAACGATGGACGTGCTCATCCGGCGGGTCGAGCGGCTGGCGCCGGGCGCCCGGATAGGAATCGCACACGGCCGGCTCCCAGAATCTGATCTGGAGAAAGTCATGCGCGATCTGCTCGACGATCAGCTTGACGTCCTGGTCTCCACCTCGATCATCGAGAACGGACTCGACGTCCCGAGCGCGAACACGATGATCGTTCATCGAGCCGACCGATTCGGGCTCGCGCAGTTGTATCAGCTCCGGGGACGAGTGGGCCGCTCTCATCACCGCGCCTACTGCTACCTCCTCCTTCCTGAAGTTTGTACGCCGGAGGCCGTCCAGCGGCTGCGCATCCTCGAGCACCACACCGAGCTGGGGTCGGGGTACCGCGTGGCGCTGAAGGACCTGCAGCTGCGGGGAGCCGGCAACCTTCTGGGCGCTGAGCAGACAGGATTCGCTCAGGCCGTGGGGTTCGACACGTATCAGCGTCTCCTTGCCGCCACCGTCGCGCGACTGCGTGGCACGCCGGAGGAGCAGCCGGCGTTGGACGTTCAGGTGTCGATCGAAGGGGAGGCGTACCTGCCTGACGACTACGTCGCCGGCCAGGAGCAGAAGATGAATCTGTATCGACGTCTGGCCAGGATCACGGGCACAAGCGAGGTGACCGGTCTGGAGGAAGAGCTCCGGGATCGGTTCGGTCCGGTCCCCGATCCGGTGCACCGGCTGCTGCTCGCCGCCCGCCTGAAGATCCTCGGCGGTCAATCGCAGATCGAATGGATGCGCGTTTCGGAGTCTTCCGCGCGGCTGAATTTCTCGCCTCATGCCTCGCCTCGGTTGCGCGAGCTATCCGATGCGTTCGTTGACCGGCAGATTGCGGTTGAAGTCAGGCGCACTCACCCGTTATCCTTGGCGCTTTCTCGGGCCGGGGTGGAGCCGTTACTTCCGACGCTCGTCGCCGCGCTGGAACGGCTATCGACCGTTCCGGCATCATGATACAGCCGTGTGAGAACAGGATACGATGACAAGACGTAACCGTTTGATCCCCAATATGGCCCTTGCCGTGTGCGCGATCTCGATCGCGGGCTGCGGTGATGTCATGGACGGGTTGACATCCCACGCCCGACCCGTGGCCTCCGTCGCGGATGTGGATCTCGGCGTCCAGGAGCTCGGCCAGATTCTCGCCGAGTCGGCCGCACCCGACTCGGCGCTGACTGGCTTCTGGGCCGCCCGCGTGGCCCGGTTGTGGGCCGATTATGTGCTTCTCGTCCGCCTCTACCAGGAACCTGATTCGACCGAGAGTCTGGATTACGACCCGCTGTTGGAGGCCGCCAGGTTTTACTCCGTTCTCGAGGTCCAGCGGTATCGAGACAGTGTGGTCCTGGCAGGCATCGAGCCAACCGACACGGAAGTACGCGAGTATTTCGATCAGGTCGAGCCGCTGACACGCCTCGATGTGCGGCGGGTGAGTCTCGCCGTTCCCCCGGATGTGTCCGAGGATGTGCGCGACAGTCTGTTCACGCTGGCTCAAGTGATTCGGCAGAGAGTGGCGGGAGGCGCGGACTTCGTGGAAATAGCGCGGCAGTTCAGTGATGAACCGGCAGCCGCGAGAGGACAGACGATCGCCTATCAGGGCCACGGCGACTTCGCCCCCGTCGCCGACAGCATCGTGTTTCGGCTTCGTCCGGGTGAGATCAGCCCCGTATTCTCGACCGGTGATCAGATGGTGTTCTACCGGGTCGAACGGCGACGGGTACCGGATTTTGAGTCTGTCAAAGACATCGTAAAGAACCAGATGGTAGATCGGCGACGGTTCACACGATTGACCACTGCCTCCGATTCTCTGCTTGATGGAGCTCGACGATCGGTTGCGGATGGCGCCGAGCGAACGGCACGGGCCGTCGCCTCGATGGCGGAGCTGGGTTCCGGTCGGTTTCCCGGATCTACGCGACTCGTGAGGTACGAGGGAGGGGCATTCACGGTATCCGAGCTGCGGGAGCTGTTTCGGGCGCGCCCGGACCTTCAGCGTCGATTCGCGGAGGAAGAGGACGACGAAGAGATCGGGTTGATGCTCTACCAGTTGGCGGGAGACGAGATCTTGATCGAAGCGGCCGCGGCGAGTGGAGTGGAATTGTCGAGTGCGGCCCGAGCCGACCTGCAGCGGGGTATTGGCCGGCAGCTGGCGGCGATCGCGCGCCGTCTGAATGTATCTCACGCGGCCGCGGTGCACCCGCAGTTCGATGTCGAGGCAGAGAGTCGTCGGTTTCTCGCTTCCGTACTCGAGGTCGCGGAACCCATTCCGTGGCTGACGGAATTCCGTCTCGTGTTGGATCCGGTGTATCCGAGCCGTGTAGACGAGCGCAGCGCAGAGACCGCCGCGCGAATCGCGAGGAGTCGTCGCGGCCTTCAAGACGCGGATTCATCCGCAGGAGAGATCGAACACGAATGAGTCGAATCATGATCGTCGGGCTGACCAGCGTCTGGCTTGCGGCGCTTTCCGTCTCAGCGCCCGCTCAGGAAGTGAACTCGACACCCGTCGATCCGACAGCGGAGTTGGTGGACAGAATTGCGGCCGTGGTGGGAGACACCGTCATTCTGTACACCGAGATACTGGAGGGCATCCTGCAGATCGAGGCGCAAGGGACCGCGATTCCGGCTCGGGAGACTCCGGCCTTTGACTCGCTGGTGCTCCAGACTCTGCAGGACCTCGTGAATCAGCTCGTGCTGTTGCAGCAGGCGGAGGTCGAGGAACTCGAGGTGTCGGACGACGTCCTCGAGGCGGAGACCGATCGGCGTTTTCGT
>JAOTWC010000274.1 GCA_029863105.1 Gemmatimonadota bacterium
ACGAACGAAGCACCGTCACGGCGGGCTACGAGCGCATACTTCCGGCCGTATTCCGTGTCGGTCCAGCCCCACACGTCGTTCACCCATACGCCCCGCTCGCCGCCGAGTGCGCTGACGGGCATGTGGGAGACGAGTTCGATGTTCGCGCAGGGGAACTCTTCCAGCTGCCCACCCTCGCAGCGCGTACCGGCGGTCAGCGTGCCGCCGATGCGGTAGATTTCACCCTCGAGTGTCTGTCCCGTCTGCCACGCATCTCCATTCCGGGACACAGCCAGCGCCCGGCCTTCGCCGAAGTCGCGGGACGGCATCCCGAGTACGGCGTGGTCACCCGCGGCCGCCATGGCATATCCGAATTCGAACGGCCAGGAGGTGCCGTCGGCCCCCTCAGCGTCGAGGCGCACCGCACTCTGCCAGCCATCCGATGCCTCGCGCACGAAACGGTATACCCGGCCGTTGCGGCGATTCACACCAGGCGCGCCTACCCACACCTCGCCTCCGGCGACTGCGATGGAAGAGCCGAACTGCGCTCTGCCCGAGGCTTCAAACGGGTGCAGCGAACCAGCCTGCGTCCAGTCGCCGGACTCGCCCAGGTCGAAATAGACCACGCTGGATTCGCCGGGAACCCCGATGTACGCTCGGGTGCCGTCCAGCATCACCGCCGATCCAACTCCGGCTCGCGGGCCCGCCTCGCTGCGCGACAGCTTCACCGCAAGGGACTGGGTCCACTCACCGTTCGGTTGGCGCCGGAAGAAGTACGCGCCGCCGGGTGCCGACCGCGGTCCCGGCCCTCCCACCAGGAGCCAGTCACCATCGTGGCTCATCGTCTGGCCGAACCCGGCCACTTCCGCGTCCGTATCGGGTCGCAGGACACCCTGCACGTTCCAACGGTCACCTGCGCGCCTGAGGTGGTATACGACGCCGATCGAATCCACGGCCGGTGAACCGATGAACAAATCCGGGCCGGCCAATACCACCGAAGTCCCGTACCCGGAGTGGTCGCCCTCTGCGGGTGGCTCGATGATGCCTGCCTCCCGCCACTCGTCGTCTTCCGACGTTCGCTCGAATACGTACGCGACGCCCGAGCCGCCGCGCTTCCGCGGAGCCCCGACGATCAGCCGATTCCCGTCCACGGACAGCGAGCTGCCGAAGTCGTCCTTCCGGTCGGAATCCGAGGCCGTCAGTCGGGACGTTTCCTGCCAGTTGCCGGAGGGAGTCAGCCGATACGCGTAGACCGTTCCGGGGCCGTACCAGTTCACGGGCTGACCGATGAACAACTCCGTTCCGGTCAGCGCGATCGCCCGGCCGAAATTCGGCTCCTGCGCCGGTGCATCCGAACCAGTCCCGATGAATGCGATCGCCAGAACGGATGTGATACAAAGCTTGCGCATGACTGCTCCCACGAGTGAGTGGATCATCCAGGACGCCAGTAACCTATACGGCAGTTCACCCTGCTACCACGCACCTCTGTCTACGTGCTACTTCTCATTAACGTTCCAATACGTGAGATGGATTCGACCGCTGGTTCATCGCTGCCCGACCCGGCGAAACATGGCGTGCGACCCGTGAGTATCATCAAGGAACTTTGGGACCATCGTTTCACGGAGGTGACTCATGCGACCACAGTTTTTCGCCGGGATGCTTGCGGCGCTTGCCTCGTTATTCGCAGGGGTGACGGCCGTTCACGCGCAGGAGTATGAGGACGCTGAGGCGATCGTGGGGACGGCGCTCGACTACCTGGAAGGCTGGTTTGAAGGCGATCCGGACCGGATGTCGAGAGCGGTTCACGAGGATCTGGCGAAGAGAATCGCCCAGCCCCTGGCCAACGGATGCCGTGAGCTTCGGCACATGGGCAAAGAGACTCTCGTCGACTACACGACGCGGAAGGGAGCCGGCGACGACGTTGATTTGCGCGACAAGATTCAGATACTCGACGTGTTCGGATCCGCCGCGGTAGTGCGCGCCGACGCCGGCGACTGGGTCGACTACCTCCAGCTGGCCAGACTGGATGATGGGTGGGTGATCGTGAACGTCCTGTGGGAGCTCTACCCGCACGCGTCTCCCCCCGGTGCCGATGGGGACTGTCCGACCGAGTAGCCGTGGTCCCGGGTCGACGCCGTTGTCAGATTCGGACCGCCAAACCCGCTTGTAGTGCAGCTGCCACGCCAGGAAATCCACTCCTGGCGTGGCCTGCGGGTCGGATCCGACAGTTTCGGGTTCGTCATTGCCGCATCTCCGCCACATTTCGCACTCTCGGGCCCACTTCCCGGCGTTGAGCAGCGGTCTATAAGTACCTAATCCACAATCACTAAGAGGATGAATTGTCTGCCGCTGGCATGCCATGTGCCTCTGCTGCTCGGTGCCCGCGCGATCGGAGACCGAGCCGATGCAGCGTCTGCAACGCAGGAAGGCAACGACATGACGGCGAAACGTCGCACGACCATAGGAGCACTCAGGCGCAATTCTTCAGGTCAGAGCCTCGTCGAGTTTGCGATCGTCCTGCCGCTGGTGATGATGGTGTTCTTCGGGATCTTCGAGTTCGGCCGATTCTACTTCACCAAGCTGACACTGCAGCACGCCGTGCGTGAGGCGACCCGCTTCGCCGTAACCGGCAACGTGCTGACCGATCCCGAGACCGGTGACCCGATGGATCGTGCCGGCTCGATCGTACGGGTGATCCTCCACAACACGAAGGATCTCGCCGTCGATGTGGACGGCATCTCGATATCGCCCGCCGATGGAGGCGGACCCGAAGATATCGTCCGCGTGGCCGTCGATTTCCGATACGACATGACGATGCCGCTCGTTCGCGGGATCGTACCTGACGGTCACGTCGGTATCTCGATCTCGACCGCCATGCGGAATGAGGCATTCTATGAGTAAGCTACCCGTTCGCGGTCTGACCGGTCTGGTTCGGCGGATCGTACGTGAAGAGTCGGGCCAGGAGCTGGCGGAGACGGCCATCATCCTTCCGTTCCTGCTGGTCGTGGCGCTCGGTGTCGTCGAGTTCGGTACGATGTTCAGTACGTCGCACACGCTGACGAGTC
>JAOTWC010000275.1 GCA_029863105.1 Gemmatimonadota bacterium
AGGCCACGCGGCTGCGACGGACCGTCCGAGCGGTTGGGCGGATTCCCCACCACGTGGGCGGCGCCCTGACGTACGTCGGCCGATCCGTGCGCCTGACAATCGGAGATGTGTGGGGGGCGGCTTCGAGAGCTGTGGACCGGGTGACCCGACCCGGCCTCGACGCCTTCGACCGCGGGTTCACCACGTTTGCGAGACGGTACGAACGCTCGCTGGCGTGGGCGCTGGAGAACCGGCGCACGGTACTCTCTGCAGCGGGCCTGGCGCTCGTGCTCGCCGTGGCGCTCGGGGCGACGCTGCCCCGGAGTATGATGCCCGATGTCGACGAGGGGTCGTTTCGGGTGGAGCTGACCCTGCCGGTCGGTACTCCCCTGGAGGAAACCGCGTCCGTCACGGAGAGAGTCGAAGCTGCCCTCCTGGACCTCGAAGGCGTGGAGGCGGTGTTCGCGCGAGTGGGCCGCGCACGAGACGCCGAACTGGCTACCCGGGAGCTGTCGGGTCTGAACAGCGCGGCCGTGGAAGTCCGTGTGGAGTCGGGTTCTCGTGAGCGGCAGGTGATCGAGGCGTTCCGGGCCGCTGTCGCCGAACTCGGGGTCGATCCTCAGACGATCACCATCGAACGTGGGCAGACGACTTCACTGGGCCGGGCTCTCGGCGCCGGGGGGGCAGATCTGGCCGTCCAGATACGTGGGCCGGAACTCGACAGCCTGATCTCGGTGGCCGAGCAGGTCGCCGGCCGGATGGCCCGGGTTGAACGCGTGGCCGACCCCCGCATCGACCTCCAGCTGGTGCAACCGGAACTGGACATCGAAGTGGATCGGGCCGCTGCGGCCAGATACGGATTCACGGTCCTCGAAGTGGCCGACGCGATCGAGAGCTATTTGCGCGGGGTGGAGACCAGCCGCCCGTATACGGAGTTTTCCGAAAAGATCGACATTCGAGTCTCCCTGCCGGCGGAACAGCGCAGCCGGCTCTCCGACGTGCTGGCTCTCACGCACAAAGGCATTCCGATCGGCGAACTCGTCGACGTGACGGAGGGCTATGGGCCGGTGGAAATCCGTCGTCTGAACCAGAATCGCACCGTGCAGGTGCTGGCGGACGTCAGCTCCGGAGGTCTCGACCGCGCCGTCGCCGATGTCGAGCTGGCGATCGCCGATGTATCTCTGCCTCCGCTGACCGCGATGACGGTCGGGGGCGAGAACGAGGAGATGCGGGAGAGTTTCCGGTCGCTGCTGTTCGCGTTCGGCCTGGCGCTGTTTCTCGTGTTCCTGATTCTCGCCGCGCAGTTCGAATCGCTGGTCCAGCCAATCGTCGTTCTCGCGGCTGTCCCGCTGGCAGCCATCGGAGCCGTCCTCGGGCTCGGTGTGTTCGGCGGCGGCCTGAACGCGATGAGCGGCATCGGGCTGGTCATCCTGATCGGCATCGTCGTAAACGATGCGATCATCAAGGTAGACTTCATCAACCAGAGGCGGGCCGCGGGAGAGACAAAACGGGCTGCGATCCTGGAGGCCGGGCGCCTCAGGCTCAGACCGATCCTGATGACCACGATCACCACGGTGCTGGGGCTGACGCCGATGGCCCTGGGCTGGGGAGCCGGCGCCGACCTTCGGGCCCCGCTGGCCATCGTCGTGATTGGAGGGCTGATTTCGGCCACGGTGCTGACGCTCATCGTCGTGCCCGTGATCTACTCGCTGGTCGTGTCGCCGGGTGAGCCGGTCGGGGCCCGGACGGAACCTGCTGCGCGTCCGATGGCCGGTGGAACCGCGTTGCCCGAGGGGGCGCGATGATCGACCTGTCGATTCGTCGCCCGGTCGCTACGAGTGCGATCTACATCGGGCTCATGGCACTCGGCGCCTACAGCTTCCGGCTGATCCCGGTAGAGATGCTGCCCGACGTGGATTACCCGCGGCTGACGGTCGAGGCCTCGTGGGGCGGGGCATCGCCCGAGGCGCTCGAAGCCTTCGTCACGGCTCCGCTCGAGGGGGCGGCCCAACAAGTGGCGGGCGTGCGCAAGATCACCTCCGCCTCGCGCGCCAACTCGCGCGGTGCCGGCTCCCGGGCCACGGTCGACATCGAATTCGACCGGGATACGCGCATGGACTTCGCGCGGCTCGAGTTGAGCGAGCGAATCAACCAGCTGAGAGACGAGTTGCCCACGGGCGTTCAGCCGGTCGTTCAGCCTTACACACCGCCGGAATTCGCCGAAGAAGAGCAGACGTTTCTGTCGTTCCAGATGCACGGGTCGTTCACGGCTGCGCGCCTGGCCGAAATCGCCACGGAAGAAATCGAACCGGTCTTCTCGGCGGTGGACGGGGTTTCGGACGTCCTGGTTCGCGGGGCCCGCGAGCGCGAAGTATCGATCGAGCTGGAGAGGGACCGACTGGCGGCACACGGACTTCGTCCGGCGGATGTACAGCGCCGCATCAACGATCTGGCGACGTTGCGGGCTCCCGGCTCGCTCGTGCTGGAAGGGCGCCAGGTGTCGCTGTCGGTGCGCACTCGAGTCGATCAGGTATCCGAACTGGAAGAACTCGTCATCGTCCAGCGTCCGGATGGGCCGATCAAGCTGAGCGATCTGGGCACGGTCCGCGAGCGGACGGCAGACGCCCAGTATCATTTCAGGATCAATGGACGCCCGACGATCGCGGTCATCGTCCGACGGGAAACCGGTACGAATGCCGTACGGGTGGCGACCGAGGTGAAAGCGGTCGCCGAGCAGATACAGGCCAGCCTGCCACCGAGTGTCGTGCTGGAACTGGATGCCGACGAGAGTCGGGAAATCGGGCGTCAGCTCACCGACCTTCGACTCCGGGCGATCGCCGCGGCGATCGTGATCTTCATGGTCCTGATGCTGTTTCTGCGCTCACTGGCCGCCGTGTTGATCGTGTTCGCCACGATCGGGTTCAGTGCATTGATCGCGGTAAACCTGCTGTACCTGGGTGGTTTCTCCCTGAACGTGCTTACGCTGGCGGGGCTGGCCTGGGGGTTCGGCCTGATCGTCGACAACGGAATCGTCGTGCTGGAGAACGTGGAG
>JAOTWC010000276.1 GCA_029863105.1 Gemmatimonadota bacterium
TACCCGGAACAGGACGCCGCGTGGATTCGGGCCACGGCCCGTGCCTGCTACCTGCATTTCGGCCGCGAGGTTGCCGAGATAGCCAGGCTCTTCGAGTCGGGCCCCGAAGCCGTGTCGGGTTCGCTGAGTCTGGAGACAGGGGCGGGCGACCACGTGGAGCGCATGCGCGCGGGTGTCGGTACGATCGTAGTGACGGGCCACCTCGGGAACTGGGAGATCGCCGGCGCTTTTCTGTCGTCGCTGGGAGTTCCCGTGGCTGCTGTCGTCAAGCGCCAGAGCAATTCCCGATTCGATACCTGGCTGCAGGGGGCCCGGCGAATGACAGGCGTCGAGCCGATCTACATGGAAGAGGCGGCTCGACGGGTGCCGCGGATCCTGGGCGCCGGCACGTCAGTTGCCATGGTAGCAGACCAGGCCGCCGGCGCCGGAGGCGAAATCGTGACCTTTTTCGGTCGCCCCGCGTCGACATTCAGGGGACCGGCGAGATTGGCTCTCGCCACCGGCGCGCCCCTGGTGTACGGGTCGCTCGTGCGCGACGAAATGGTGTACAGGATGGAAATCGAAGCGTGTGAGGCCCCGGATTCAGCGGCGTCCGAGCCGACTGCCGCCCGCGAGCGGCGTCTGACGGAGGACTGGGTGCGGCGATTGGAGACCCGTGTGCGAGAGGTCCCGGAGCAGTATCTGTGGTTTCACAGACGATGGAAGAGCGCAGGAACGAACGAGGAGACACACAAGTGATTTACGTCGCACTTCCGATACACGACGAGCGGCACACGGCCGGCGTGCTCATGTGGCGCCTGCGTGAGTTGTTCGCCGAGCTCGGCCGTGACTTCCGGATTCTGGCGGTGGACGACGCCTCCACGGATGGCACGGCGGACGTTCTGGCTCCGTACCAACGGGTGCTGCCCCTCACGATTTTGCGCAACGAGACCCGCCAGGGATACGCCGCATCTCTCGAGCAGGCGATCCGTCTGGCCGTGAAAACGTCCCAATACCCAAAGCGCGATCCGCTGCTCGTCATGCAGTCCGATTTTACCGACGATCCGGGAAGTGTCGCGGAAATGCTGCGGTGCTTCCAGGGTGGGGCGGACCTCGTCGCCGGGGCACGGGCCGACTTCCGCACCGCGCCGCGGTCTGTGAGAGCCACCCGACTCGGTGCGCGGCTCATGGCCCGTTCCGCGGCCGTTCCCGACGGGATATCGGATCCCTGGTGCGGGTTTCGGATGTACCGACTGATCGTGCTGCGCCGCGCGCTGGCCAGCCTGGACGACGGTGAGCCCCTGATGCGGTACGACGGGTGGGCGGGCAACCTGGAGTTGCTTCTCAAGGTCTCCCCGTTCCTGAGGCAATGGGATGAGGTGGACGTTCCGCTCGATCTTTCGCGCCGGTACCGCGAGAGCCGATTCCGTGCCCTGCCGGAGTTGCGCTCGCTGCTGCGAGCACGCCGGGAGGCCACCGGTGCCAGACCCGCCAGAGAGTCCGCGTGAACCGGTTTCACGGGGTCGTGGCGTGGTGCGGACTTGCTCTGCTCGTGGTTGGGGGCTCGGATGGTCGCCCGTCGAGCCCGGCCGACGCGACGGCGCAGGAGGATGACCGGGCGGATACGCTCGCCGCGTGGCGGTTCCCGGTGGGCGAGCGTCTCGAATACTCCGTCACCTGGGGTGCGGCTCGGATCGCTCGCAGCGCGCTGACTGTCGAGGCAGTGGATACGATTGCCGGGATTCCCGCGTATCGAACCTCGCTCGAGATGAAGGGCGGCCCGCCATTTTACCGAATCGAAGATCGGCAGGTGAGCTGGATCCGGCCGTCGCCGATGGCCTCCCTGCGATTCGACCAGCTGTTACGCCAGGGTGGATACCGCAGGGATCGCAGACACGTCATGGATCTGGAAGCGAGCACGTACACACGCTACGACGCCCGCGACGGAGACTACGTTTCCCACGACAAGGAGCGGGATGTCCGGATTCCCGAAGGGGCGCTCGACGATGTGTCGTTCTTGTATTTCGTCCGCTTGTCTCCGCTCCGCGTCGGACAGCGGTACGAGTACGATCTGTTCTTCAAGAAGAAGGGTAACCCGGTCGTGATCGAAGTGCTGCGGCGGGAGGAAATCAGGGTTCCCGCCGGCACTTTCCAGACGATCGTGGTGCGGCCCATCATCAAGACGAGCGGCCTGTTCTCGGAGGGCGGGCAAGCGGAGATCTATGTGACCGATGATGAGCGCCGGATTCCTGTTCGGATCAGGGCCCGGATGTCGATCGGAACGGCGAACCTCTACCTGACGAACTACGAACCCGGCGTGCCAGGATCGCTCATCGAGCCCCCGTCGGACTGAAAGCCCAGGCAAAAATGGCTTTGCGCCCCCCGGCGGCGCCGGATATATTCGGCCGCACGAGCTGGCGCCGGAAGCACCGGATAAATTTTGACAAAGGAAGCACGCTTGAGTTCATCGAAGTACAAACCGACAAGTCTCGAAATGGCTCGCGACGAGCTGTTCAGCCACATACGACGCTGCGGAGTCCTCGACGCCGAAACGACCGAACGGACCGAATGGATGGCCGACACGGTTGGATACCTCGGAGAGCGGTATCCCGATCTCGGCGAAACAGAATTGACGGAACTCGCCGATATCGGCCACCGGTACTGTCAGCCTGCCATACCTCACGGCCCTATCGCATCCAACGCTGGCGAGGCGGCCGACTGACCAGACGAGGGTAAGCCGACCTGGAACATCCGCAATCGCAGCCCGTTGCCACAGACAGGCGCAGGTCGACCCCACGAAGGCCGACCTGCTTGAGTGATCTTGCCGCTGGAGGCCTCCTGCCACAGATGACACCATGACGACGGCCCTGATGTTGCTGGCCGTCGTGCTGCTGGTGCTCGCCAATGCGTTTTTCGTCGCTGCCGAGTTCGCGCTCGTCACGGCCCGCCAATCTCGAATCGAGGAGAAGGCGGATCGGGGCGACCGGATGGCGCAGCAGGTGCTGAAGGCTCAGCAGGACCTCGACCGCTCCGTGTCAGGCACTCAG
>JAOTWC010000016.1 GCA_029863105.1 Gemmatimonadota bacterium
CAGGAAACAGGCGTGCGGGTCGAGCGTCCCGCCGAGAAGGTTCAGCCTGTGCAGGATACCTTCGATCAGGTCCTCACGCCCCAGCACCGCGCCCGCGACGATGTCCGAGTGCCCGTTCAAGTACTTCGTTCCGCTGTGCAGCGAGAGGTCGAATCCGATCTCGACCGGTCTGAAGTTCACCGGACTGGCGAACGTGTTGTCGATCATCGTGACCAGCCCTCGGTCGCGGCCGAACGTCACGACGGCTTCCAGATCCGGAATCCGCATCGTGGGATTCGAGATCGTCTCGACGTAGATCCCGCGCGTTTCGGGGCGGACGAGCCCGGCCCAGCCGTCCGGGGTTTCCGGATCGATCAGGTCGAACTCGATTCCCAGGCGCGGCAGCTCACCCTCGACGAACGCACGCGTGCCTCCGTACAGATGACGGGAGAACAGCATGTGGTCGCCGGCGCCGGCCACACTCAGGATGGCGGTCGTGATCGCCGCCATCCCGCTGGCCGTGACGAGCGCCGCCTCCGCTCCTCCAATCGCGGCGAGCTTGATAGCCAGAGCCTCGTGGTTCGGCGTGTTATTGAGCCGGATGTAGCGAATGTCGTCGTACCCCCCTTCGCCGACGTGTTCGAAGTTCGCCGATTGAAAGATCGGCGTCACGACGGCGCCTTCGATTCCCGGGCGTGGATCCCCGGCGTGGACGAGGCGTGTGTCGATATTCCAGCGTGTATCGGACATGGGTTCTCCCGGGCTTGGCGATTCAGGCCAGTACCGTAGACTCGGGAATTCGCTCCGGTCAAGTGAGTGCGGCCGCCGCCCCGCCGACTGGCTGGCCGGCCGATCCATGTCGATATTCGGCGTCTGAGCTCATCCAACCGTGCGGAGACACATGATCGACCGGCCTCGCAACTCGCGACTTCGTGCAACGATCGGCGTAACGGCTGCGCTGCTCACGCTGTCCTGCGGCGGCGGGCCGCCCGACGAAGCCGCATCGCTGATTCTGCTCGGCGGCAACGTGATCACGATGGATGCCGCCAACCCCCGGGCGGAGGCGGTCGCAGTGGCCGGGGACCGGATCGTCTACGTCGGCGGCAGCCGGGGCGTCGAAGCGTGGCGCGGACCCGGGACACGGGTCGTCGATCTCGCGGGTGCGACCGTGCTTCCGGGGCTGACCGATGCGCACGCCCACCTGATGGGAACGGGACGGCTCAAGGCGCGCGTGGACGTGCTGGAGACGACCTCGTTCCAGGAGGTGCTCGACGCCGTCGCGACCGCCGTGGCCGGGGCAGAACCCGGCGCGTGGATCATCGGCCGGGGCTGGCACCAGGAAAAGTGGACGGACAAGCCGCAACCCTCGGTGCGGGGGTTTCCCGTGAACGACGCGCTCACCGCCATTTCGCCGAACAACCCGGTGGCGATCCGGCACGCCTCCGGACATGGACGGCTCGCCAACGCGCTCGCCCTCGAAGCGGCAGGAATCACGGCGGATACACCCGATCCGCCCGGTGGCGAAATCCTCCATCGGCCCGACGGCCGCCCGTCCGGCATGCTGCTCGAGAACGCGGAGGATCTCGTCCACGAGGCCTACCAGGCGTGGCTAGACGCCCGCAGTCCCGCGGAGCGGATGGCGGACGAACGGCAGGCGCTGCGCCTCGGCATCGAAGAGTTCCTGCGAAATGGGATCACTCAGGTGCACACGGCGCCTTCCGACGAACACCGGGGCGCCGACGAGGAAGAGGTGTTTTTGTACCGGGCTGCCCTCGAGGCCGGCGAACTGAAGCTGCGTGTGTGGACGATGCTCGACGGACGCTACGCCACCGACGAACTGCTCGCCCGACTGCGCACGATTGGCGAGGGTGGAAACCGACTTACCGTGCGGGCGCTCAAGGGCTACGCGGACGGCGCCCTCGGGTCACGCGGGGCGATGCTCCTGGAACCGTACACCGACGACCCGACGATGGGAGAGGAACGGCTGACCCGTCAGAGGCTCGAGGAGATCGTCGAGCTGGCGCTGCGGCATGACTACCAGGCGGCGATCCATGCGATCGGAGACGGAGCGAATCGGCGGGTGCTCGATATCTATGAACAGGCCTTCGCGCGACACGAGGTCGACGGCCGGGACCTGCGGTTCCGTGTCGAGCATGCCCAGATCGTCCATCCCGACGATGTGGGACGGTTCGGGGAGATGGGAGTGACGGCAGCAATGCAGGGGGTTCACGCGACGTCGGACGGTCCGTGGACGGCGACGCGGCTCGGGGCCGAACGGACGTCCGAGGAGGCGTTTCCGTTTCGGCCGCTCCAGGAATCGGGCGCGCTGATCGTGAACGGCACCGACTCGCCCGTCGAACGGGTGGCCCCGTTCGCCTCGATCGCGGGCATGGCGGTCGGTCTGATGAACAACGGGCAGGTATTCAATCCGCATCATCTACTGACGCGCGAGCAGGCGCTCGCCACCTACACGATCAATCCGGCCATCGCGGCGTTCGAACAGGAGCTGCGGGGCAGTATCGTGGTGGGGAAACTGGCCGATTTCACGATCACGGAGGAAGATCCGCTCACCGTGCCGGACGAGCGCCTGGCCGACACGCGGGTCCTCATGACGATCGTCGGCGGTGAGATCGTCTACTCCTCGGAGGGGCTCTAGGATGCGCACGGTCACCCTGCCCGTACCGCGGGCAGCGTTGGCGGCTCTGCTGGCGCTGTCCGCCGCCTGCGGTCAGACGACGAACAAGGTGTTGCTCATCGGGATCGACGGAGTCCGCCCCGATGTGCTGGCGGAAGTGCCGACACCGAACATCGACAGGCTGATCGAGGCAGGCGCGTTCAGCACGCGGGGCAATACGACCCGCCCGACGATCAGCGGTCCTGCCTGGTCGAGCATGCTGATCGGCGTCTGGCCCGACAAGCACGGCGTGTGGAGCAACGACTTCGCGGGAAATCGTTACAGCGAGTATCCCGACTTCCTCACGCGGCTCGAGCGGATCAGACCGCAGGTCGAGACGTTCGTCG
The DNA here is from genome assembly GCA_029863105.1 of Gemmatimonadota bacterium. GTDB lineage: Bacteria > Gemmatimonadota > Gemmatimonadetes > Palauibacterales > Palauibacteraceae > JARFPW01. Next base: position 3,001 of record JAOTWC010000016.1, read on the forward strand.
CCGCCGACTGGCTACCCCTGGTGACCGATGACTCCGGCGGACCGCTGTTTACGGCTGAGATCGATCGGATCGTCGTGCACGACGGCTACACCGCGGGCTGGGCCGAGGCGGACGAGCTCGGGGTCCGGGCGGCGGCGGCCGCTCTGCGAGATGCCGACCCCGACGCGGTGTTCGTGTATCTCGGAAATCCGGACGAGATGAGCCACCAGGCCTGGTCCATCGGCCGGCGGTACCGGGAGGCGATCGCCCTGTCCGATGCGCATGTCGGTCAGCTCGTGGATGCCGTGACCGGCCGGTCAAGCTACGCCGACGAGGACTGGTTGATTCTGATCTCCACGGACCACGGACGCCTCGCCACCGGTCAGCACGGGGGCGAAGCGCCCGAGGAAACGACGATCTTCGTGCTCGCCCACGGACCGTCGGTCCTGCCCGGGACCATCGCGGGCACGCCACAGATCGTGGACGTCGCGGTCACCGCGTTGGCCCACATGGGGGTAAAGATCGATGCGGCGTGGGGACTCGATGGTCGTCCTGTCGCGCTGAGGCGCACGCGCCGGCGCGGACGCTGAACGTGAGATCGTTGTTCTGACGGGCGATTCCTAGCCGCCCAGCGCCGCTACCCGTTCCGCGAACTTACGCGCCAGCCGCGTCGCGATCGGCCCCGGCCGGCCGTCGCCGACCGGATGGTTGTCGACCTTGACGATCGGCATGATCTCCGTAGTTGTACCGGCGAGGAACAACTCTTCGGCGGCCGCGAACTCGTCCAGGGTCATCGGCCGCTGCGCCACGGCGATACCCTCCGCCTCGCACAGTTCCACGGCTACCGCGCGCGTGATGCCAGGCAGGATGTAGTTGCTTTCTGGAGCCGTTCGCACGACGCCGTTCACCACTCCGAACAGGCTCGTGCGGGTCCCCTCGATCGCCATTCCGTCGCGAACGAGAACCGTCTCGTATGCACCGGCATGCGCCGCCTGTTCCGCGGCCAGGCAGTTGGCGAGCAATGAAACCGCCTTGATGTCGCAACGGGTCCAGCGGTGATCGGCCGCGGTGACGACCGCGACGCCCACCGACGCGTCGCAGGCGGGCGCAAACGCCCACGCCGCCGCGTAGATCGTCGGAGTCACGGCCGGGTCCGGGAAATGATGCGCGCGTGGGGCGACACCGCGCGTCACCTGCACATACACGATCGCATCGCCGTCGCGCAGACCGTTCCGTTCGATGAGTTGCTCGCACACGTCGGGGAGAATCGCCGCATTGCCATGGATCCCGATCGCCGCCAGGCCGTCGGCCAGGCGACGGACGTGGCTGTCGATCTCGAAGGCAACCCCGCCGTACATCCGAACGACTTCGTAGATCCCGTCGCCGAACAGGAAGCCGCGATCGTCCGGTGAGATCCGGACCGCGCTCTTTTCGACGTACGATCCGTTGAAGAAGACTGTCTCGCTCATGCGTTTCCGTCCGGCACGGTTCAGGGTGGCGGCGAACGGAGGATGAATATCACGCCGGGCGGCACAACGAAACGCCGCCCGGCGCGGAGGCGTCAGGAGTCGACGTCGCCGTGCTGGTTCGGGTCGTCCACCGCCGGGGTCTGACTCTCCGGGTTGAAGCCGATCCCGCTGATCTCGCCGTCCGGTTCGATCACGAACCGGAACACGATCGGTTCATCGATGTTGGCGAACTTCGCCGTGTACCAGAACTGCGGCTTTCCGTTCCGCATCCAGTACCGCTCCGAGATGACGCGTTCCTGTTCCCCGATCTGCTCGAACAGGCCGCCCATTCGATCCAGCATGTCACCCACGGAGCCGAAAGCTTCCTTCATCCCGTCGCTCAAGGCCTCCCAGAGCTCTTCGGCTTCGTAGTTGAGAACCCAGTCCATGTACTTCGCGCCCAGCTCCATCGAGTCTGCGGGCAGGTGCGGCCCTTCGGCGGCTGCCTCCGGCGGCTCATCCTGCGCCGCCAACGGAGCCGCAGTGCCGAGGAACAGCAGCGTCACCAGGCCGCCAAGAATTGTCCAATGTCGCATCGGTATTCTCTCCACGTTCGCCGGGGAATCGGGCGTTCACGCCGACCGTACGGCGACGGTGATCCGCGAGTTTCGCCGCCGGCCTGCGACCGGGAGGGCCTGTTGCTGCCCCGATACACGGGAGAGGCGCCTGTTGCGTAACCGCCACAGGCGCCGTGCCGGTGCGAGTCGATGTGGGACAATGTAACATATTACAAGACAGCAATTTAAGGTATTCAGCCGAGCCCCGCATCCGCACGGCACGAACATCGCTCCAGTTTGCGTCGGGTTCTCCCGGCGGCCATGGTGTCGGGGGGAACATCCCCACTCGGGGATGCCATGTGCCGTTCGGGAACCCACCTTCACGATCGCGGCCGCCGGTCGCTGGCACCGGACCGATCGGCTCGCGTGCGAGTAGAAATAATTGTTGTATATTTGGTCGGGATGGATGGCAGGCTGCAACCTCGGGCACGCATGACCCGAATCAATTCAGGGAGGACGTGGCGTACGCGATGATTAGTTTGGGGCTCAGATTCAAGATCCGGGACGAAAAGGGTGCGGCGATCGCACTCGTCGCGCTATCGATGGTCGCTCTCATATCGGCGATCGCGCTCGCCGTCGATGTCGGCATGCTCGTATCCGCCCGCACCGAGGCGCAGCGAGTGGCCGATCTGTCGGCGCTCGCGGGGGCCGGAATTCTCGCGGTCGACCCGAGTGCGGATGACGCGGCCCGGGCCGAGGCGATCAGATTCGCGGCGATGAACACCGTGCGGGGCCAGCCGGCCGTGGTGCTCCCGACAGACGTCGTCGTCGACCTCGATTCCAGCTGGGTCACGGTGGATGTCCGACGGATCCAGGCGCGGGGCACGCCCGTGGGCACGTTCTTCGCCCGCGTGTTCGGTGTGAACGCCGTAAACATATCGGCGACCGCGACCGCGGAGGCGTCGCCCGTCGGCCCCGGCAGCGGTACGCAGTGCCTGCTCCCGATCATGCTGCCTGACCGCTGGTCGGAGAACGGGGTGGAGCCCTACATCTACCCGGGCGTGTCCGATTCCTTCGATCCGGTGATTGCCGATCCGAAACCGGGTGACCTCGATGACGACGGGCTGTGGGACACCTACGTGGCTCCCGACAGCGGGGTCACGAACGCGACCGGGTACGACGAGAGCGTGATCGGCGATCTGATTGAAATTCACAAGGCCGGCGGCGGTGGCGGCGGCATGAACCCGTCGTGGTACTTCCCGTGGACGCCGCTCGACGACGAAGACCAGCTGATCGACGGCGGCGCCGGCGCGGCCCGGTACCTGGACCGGTTCACCAACTGCATGGCGGCTGAGTACCTGCCGGGCGACTCGGTGCTCACCGAGCCGGGCGCGATGGTCGGGCCGACGAACACCGGATTCGATGACGTCTACGCTCTCGATCCGGAGATGGTCTGGAACACGACCGAGCAATGTCCGTATCGACCGAGCACCAGCTCGTGCGACTACACGACGCCCCGCATCAAGCCGGTGCCGATGTTCGATCCAAACGACCAGCCGGATAACGGTCGGAAGATCGTCCATCTGAGGAATTTCGGCTCCGTGTTCATCGAAGCGCCGCAACCGGGCAATGACTTCACGGCCAGGTGGCTGGGCCTGCTCAGCCAAGGCGACAATTCCGAGGAAGTGGAAGAGGGCCTGAAGAAAGAGCTTCGGTTGATCAAGTAGTCCGCCGCTCGCGACCCGCGGCCGATGTGCGAGGCCCCGCTCTTCCGGAGCGGGGCCTTTTCTTTGTGGCGCGTTACGCCGAACTTGGCAGCCGCAACGCGTTGCCAGGAACTCCGTCGGATGGGAGTGCATGAACCGCATCGTCGTTACCGGAGCCGCCGGACAGATCGGAACGGAGATGGTCGCCGCCCTGAGGGCGCGGTATGGACCGGAGGCTGTTCTCGCCACGGACATCCGCATTCCCGAGGGCTCGACAGACGGGCCGTTCGCGCTGGCCGACGTGACGATCGGTGACTCGCTCGATGCGGCCGTGGCCCGGCACCGGGCCGACACCATCTTCCACCTCGCAGCGATTCTGTCTGCCGTCGGGGAGCAGCGCCCGCAGAAGACGTATGAGGTCAACATCGGCGGGTTGTTCAACGTTCTCGAAGTGGCGCGTGCGCGGGACTGCGCGGTATTCACGCCTAGTTCGATCGCTGCTTTCGGTCCGGGCACTCCAACCGATCCGGCCCCGCAGGACACGATCCAGCGGCCCAACACGATGTACGGCGTGAGCAAAGTCGCCGGCGAGCTGCTGTGCGACTACTACCACCACCGGTTTGGCGTCGATACCCGCGGGGTCCGCTATCCCGGCCTCGTGTCCTGGCGGACGCATCCGGGCGGAGGCACGACGGACTACGCGGTCGAGATCTATCTGGAGGCCGTACGAACCGGGCACTACGACTGCTTTCTGTCCGCCGATACGCAGCTGGACATGATGTACATGCCGGACGCGATCCGGGCAGCCATCGAGCTGATGGAAGCCGACCCCGGGTGTCTCCGGCACCGGAACGCGTTCAACGTGACCGCGATGCAGGTCACGCCCGCGTCACTCGCCGAATCGATTCGGGAACACCTGCCGGCATTCGAAATCGCCTATGCAGTGGATCCCGTTCGTCAGGCTATCGCCGATTCCTGGCCGCGACGCATCGATGACTCGGCGGCGCGACAGGAATGGGGCTGGGCCCCGGCGTTCGATGTCGCCTCAATGACCGCGGACATGCTCGCCAACCTTCAGACAGGCTGACCGATGACCGACACGGGCGCTGCGAAGCGGTTCCACGTACCCCACACCCTCGTGCTGCTGCTCGGGATGATCGTGCTCGCGTATGGACTGACCCTGGTCTTGCCAGCCGGCAGTTACGAGCGGGTCACCAACGAAGCCGGTCGGGAGCAGGTCGTCCCGGGCAGCTACGAGCGCCTGGCGGATGTCGAACGACTGCCGCCGACCGAAGTGTTCACGGCGATCCCGCACGGGTTCGAGGCGGCCGGCGAGATCATCTTCTTCATCCTGATCATCGGTGGCATGTTCGGCGTGTTTCGTGCTACGGGCGCGGCCGACGCCGCGATCGGCTCCATGCTGCGGAGGTTTGGCGGTCGACCCGCCCTGCTGCTTGGCGGAACGATGGCGATCTTCGCCCTTGGCTCCGCGACGATCGGCATGGCCGAGGAGTACATCCCGTTTCTGCCCCTGCTCGTGGCGCTCACGGCCGCGCTGGGCATGGACGCCATCGTTGCCGTGGGCGTGATGTGCGTGGGCTACGGCGTGGGCTACGGGGCGGCCCTGATCAATCCGTTCACCGTGTTCATCGCGCAGGACATCGCGGGGATTCCCCAGGGTTCAGGACTCGCGTTGCGGGCCGTGCTGCTCGTGCTGTTCTTTTTCCTCGGATTCCACCACGTATGGCGGTACGCGAAGCGGATCCAGGCGAATCCCGAGGAGAGCCTGGTAGCCGACATCGACACCGACGTGCACATCCACGCGCGTGACGATCTCCCGCTCACCGGCCGCCGCCGACTCGTCCTGGTCTCCCTCGGGCTGGCTCTCGTCGTGCTCATTTACGGACTGAAGGTCTGGCACTGGTACCTCGTCGAGATGGGCGCCCTGTTTCTCTGCCTCAGCGTCATAATGGCGATCATCGGTCGCATCTCGGCGGACGACGCGGCGAAGCAGTTCGGCGTCGGGGCGTCGGAGCTCACGATGACGGCTCTGCTCGTCGGGTTTGCCCGCTCCATCCAGGTCGTGCTCGAGAATGGTCAGGTCGTGGACACGATCATTGCGGGAATGGCGAACCCGCTGCAGCGGCTGGGGCCCGAACTGGCTGCCGCCGGCATGTTCATGTTCCAGAGCGTGCTCAACTTCTTCATCCCTTCGGGCAGCGGGCAGGCCTACGTCACGATGCCGCTGATGGCGCCCTTGGCCGACCTCGTGGACGTCAGCCGCCAGGTCGCCGTCCTCGCCTACCAGTTCGGCGACGGGTTCACGAACATCCTCGTGCCCACGAATGCCGTACTGATCGGGATTCTGTCGATCGCGGCGGTCCCCTACGATCGGTGGGTCCGCTTCCTGCTGCCGTTCATGTTGAAGGTGTGGTTGTTCGGCTCCCTGGCTCTCGTCATCGCCGTGATGATCGGCTACGCCTGAGACGCCCGAACGCGCTTCGTCAGCCGCAAAAAAGTGCGTATGCGGTCGCATTTTTGCGGGTCCCGAAGATCGCGGCATCCGTCAAAGGCTATTGAATCAACGACTTACTGCATATGACTCGTATGGTATGAGGGTTGCACCATGTTCCGGCGACAACGTGCGCGCCCGCGCCGGGCCGCACCAAACAGCCAGGATGTGGAGCCATGGTTCGAACACATCGAATATGCCGAGTCGCGTCGATGGCCCTCATGATTGGCGGGATGTTCCCGGTCGCAGCAGGTGCGCAAGAAGGCGGACCGCTTCTGAAGACTGATCTCGTCCGCATGATGACGGCGTCGAACTACACGGGCACCGAGATGGCGGCCATCGTTCGGATGAACTGCGTCGGCTTCGAGCCGACCGAGCGTGACCGCAACCAGCTGTCGAGTCTGCCGAACGCGGATGTGGTCCTGCTCGAGGTCGATCGCTGTACGTCGAGGCCGCGATCTTCCTCCGGCTTCAACCGGGGGATCGTCAAGGCGGCACCAGTCGAGAGTCGGGTGGCGCGCACTCCGCCGAAGCCGCGTGGGGAGATCGCGCTCGCCGAGCTGGATCTGGCAGCGCCGGTCAGGTCCGCACCCCAGCTGCAGGCGCCAACGGCAGCCATGCAGCTTCAGGCACCCGGTTTGCCGAAGCTGGCCAGCCGCGAGACACCGCCGAAGCTGGTGAACTGGGACGAGGTCACGGACGCGTTCCTGCGCGTGTATCGCCCCGCCGTCCGCACCACGGGAACCGTAGTCCTGTCGCTCAGGATCGGTCCCGACGGGAACGTGCTCGAAGCGTCGGTAAAGGAGGGCACGGGCGATCCGATCATGGCGGAGGCTGCGCTGCGGATCACGGACGTGATGGTGTTCCAGCCTGCGATGATGCGGGACCAGCCGGTCGAGAGCCTGACCGAACTGCCCATACACTTCGACGCCAACTAGCAACCGGTACCGCGCGGTCTTACCATCCTTACGCGCTCGATCCCCCGCCCGAAGCGGCGGGGGATCCCCTCAGTCGTTGTAAGCCGCGGAGGTGTCGCGTGGAGTGGCGCGTCTACAGTCGCACCGGTCGTGTGTTCGGCGCGGAACTCACCGTTCCGTCGGTCGTGCGGACCAACCACGGGTTGATCGATGCCAATCCCGGAGACTGGTTGATCGTCGATGAAGCGATCACCCGCGTGCGCCATGTTCCGGCCGGATACTTCCAGCGCATGTTCAGCCAGGTCGAGCGTCCCATCCCCCTGAAAGCCCTGGCGGAATTGTCGGAGATTGCCGTGTCACGCGTGGATCCGCTGGTTTCGAACCGGCTCGGGCATGCCTGTGTGAGATGCGGGCAGCACCACACCGACCGGGAGTTCGAGGGCGAACCTACATGTTCCGCCTGCGAACTATCCATCCGTGCCGAGCGGGAAGAGCGTATGCCGTGCCGTCACGACGGAGCGCTCATGCAGAAGGAAATTCTGGAGGACGTCATCATGGATCGGTGCCCCGAGTGCGGCGGAGTGTGGTTCGATGGAGGCGAGCTCGAAGTACTCAGCGCGGCAATTCATCGCGACGCCGTGCCGGGAGTGTCGTCCGAACTCGGATCACGTCTGCTGCACGGTCTGCTGCGCGCCCGACCCGAGTAACGGACGGCCGCACACACGAACACCTGGACATCAGCGAGGAGCATCTCATGGCCAGCAACACCTTCGTCGGACGGATGATCGGTGCCGCGATGCTGGACGTGCCGACATACGAGGCGGTCGAGCACGATCAAACCCTGACCGTGCAGGCCGGCGCGGTCATAGCTCTGCAGGCGGGCGCGGCCGGCCTGGCAACGAGCGCGGCGGTACTGGGAGGTATCCTCAGCTCCCTGCTGGGCTGGTTCTGCGGCGCCGGGCTGATCTACCTGATCGGCACGCGGCTGTTCGGCGGCGAAGCCACGTGGGGCGAAGTTCTCCGGACGCTCGGTTTCGCGGCGAGTCCCGGAATCCTGATCATCTTCGCCGCGTTCCCGTTCCTGGGTTGGTTCATCGGGATCGCGGTCGGCCTGTGGTGGCTCGCCGCGATGGCGGTAGCGATCCGGCAGGCGCTGGACGTTTCGACCGGCAAGGCGATCCTGTCCGGGATTCTGGGTTTCCTGGCGTACGGGATCATCCGTGTCGCGCTGGCTGGCGTATTCGGCGGTTAGCCGACCCGCACGGCGCCCGCGCCGCCAACCATCCGGAGACATGTCATGGCATCGGAGCACGTGGACGGACCGTGGATCGATACGACGAGGCCCGCCGGAGAAGACAGGCTGGCCCATATTCTCGAGTTGCAATCGCTCCATCCGGAGGCGCTCGACGGGCACCGGGCGTTCTACCGCACCCTCATGTTCGGGAATTCGCCCCTGAGCCGTGCGGAACGGGAGTCGATCGCGGTCGTGGTCTCGGCCGCCAATGACTGCTTCTACTGAGTGCAGCATCACGGGGCGGCGCTCCGTAGGCTGACGGATCACGAGTTTGCCCGGTCGCTGGCCTCGAACTGGCGGGCGGCCGAGTTGTCTCCACGCGGCAAGGCGATGCTTGAATATGCGGAGAAGCTGACGCTGACACCGGCGGCGACGACGGCTGCCGACATCGCCCCGATGCGTGAAGCGGGCCTGTCCGATGAGGCAATCCTGCATGCCTGCGAGATCACGAGCTACTTCAACTACATCAATCGGATGGCCGACGGCCTGGGTGTCACGCTGGAGCCGGACTGGAGCGATCCGATCCTGCCGATCGGTGGGGAACCGGCTGGCTGACGGGCTGGTTGTTCCGCTTGTGTCCGCTGCGCCATGCCGTACCTTTGGCGACCCCGGCACCGTCAGAGCGAGGGCATGAGCGAATCACATCAGGCGGACGGCTACAATGCCGGCTACGCCGACCAGCTGTATGAGAACAGCCTCCGCGATCGGGGTGTAATTCCCCCGTCGCTGGCCGATCCGTCCTCCAACGGTGCGCCTCCGGCGGTCGACGCCGTAGTGGCGACCCATCATCTCCTCCGCTCCGCGGCCGCAGCAGGCGCCCTGACCGAGGACTACCGGACTCTGGGCCACCTGCTCGTTCCGGTGGATCCGCTTGGCTCGGAACCGCCCGGCCATCCGGCCGTGCAGCTGGCGTTCCACGGTGTCTCCGAATCGGACCTCGCCGAGGTTCCCGCCGCCGCCATCGGCATGGACCGCCTGGGCGCTACCGCCCTCGATGTGATCCGGACCCTGCATCGCGTCTACTGCGAGCGCATCGGCTACGAACTGGACCACATGGACGACGAGAACCAGTGGAACTGGCTGGTCGAGTACATCGAGGCGGAGAGGCACTTCTCGCCGCTGAGTACGGACGCACAGCTGCGCGTGCTGGAGATTCTCACGGAGGTCGAGGGCTTCGAGCGCTTCCTGCACCGAGCCTACCTCGGACAGAAGCGGTTCTCGATCGAGGGCCTCGACATGATGATCCCGATGCTGGGTTGGGCCATTCGTCTGGCCACGGAGGCCGGGACGAAGCGCGCCTTCCTCGGCATGGCCCACCGCGGACGCCTCAGCGTGCTCGCCCGCCTGATCGGACGGCCGTACGAGGCGATCATGGCGGACTTCGAGGGCGACCATGGGCAGGGGATGCAGAGTCAGGTCTCGGGTACCGGCGACGTGAAGTATCATCTCGGAGCCCGCGTGACGGTCACCACGTCGGCCGGCGAGATCGAGGTCCAGCTGGCACCGAACCCCAGCCATCTCGAGCACGTGAATCCCGTCCTGGAAGGCATGGCGCGGGCGGCGCGGGAACACCTCGTGCAGGCGAGGACCGAGCTTGCGCGCAGCCAGGGGGGAACGTTCGACGAGTTCCACGGGACGGATGTGCTGCCGATTCTGGTGCACGGCGACGCCGCATTCATCGGCCAGGGCGTGGTGGCGGAGACGATGAACCTGTGCCGGCTTCCGGGCTACGAAACCGGCGGGACCCTGCACATCGTGGCGAACAACCAGCTCGGTTTCACGACAGATCCCGTGGACACCCGGTCGACCCGCTATGCCAGCGATCTCGCGCTCGCTTTCCGGATACCGATCCTGCACGTGAATGCCGATGATCCGGAGGCCTGCCTGGCCGCGATCCGCCTTGGGATGGACTACCGCACCGAATTCGGCCAG
>JAOTWC010000278.1 GCA_029863105.1 Gemmatimonadota bacterium
CCTGACGACGACGGTCATCGGTGTCTTGATCGTGTCGATTCCGATCACGCGTCGGCTCGGCCGTGTCCTGGAAGAATGGGTGCAGATTCGGCGCGAAGGGGCGCCGGACAGGGCGGCGGTGGACAGTGTGCTGCAGGAGATCCGCTCGCTCAGTCGTCACGTCGAAGCCCTCGACGACCGGTTGCAGATCCTCGCCGATCGCCAGGACTTCACCGAGTCCCTCGTCGAAGCCCGGCCGACCGGGACGAAGGCCCTTCCTCCGGAGGCCTGACCTCGCGAGCCGCCGACTAGGTCCCATATCGCGGGCCGGCTATACTGGCTCGTCATTGTGTCCTCAAATCGGGAGTGAACGATGCGCAGCGCTTTGTCTCGCAGGAATTTCTTCCACCACAGCTTCGGCCTGGCTGCCGGTGGCGTCCTGTTGCGTAACCTCGGACTCACGGGACGCGGCCCCGCCATCGGGCGGAGCACGCCCCTGATCGTCACGAGCCACCCGAACGCGACAGGTCGTCGCGCGATGGAGGTCGGATGGGAAATCCTCGCGGCCGGAGGCCGGGCGATCGATGCTGTCGAAAAGGCCACGAACGTCATTGAGGTAGATCCGGAGGACACGTCCGTCGGGTACGGCGGGTTGCCCAACGAGGACGGTGTCGTCCAGCTCGACGCCTCGATCATGGACGGGCGCACGTACAACGCCGGGGCGGTCGCATCGCTCGAGAACATCAAGACCCCGTCATCGGTGGCCCGCCTCGTCATGGACCGGACCGACCACGTAATGCTCGTCGGGCCGGGCGCGCTCGAGTTCGCCCGCTCGTTCGGATTTCAGGAGGAGAATCTCCTGACGGAAAAGGGCCGGCTCGAGTGGTTGAAGTGGCGCGAGAACCGTGGCCCGGACGACGACTGGGGCCCTGCCGATCACCTGCGCGGTCTGCCCGAAACGGAAGCGGGCCTCCCGGGGCCGCCGACACATGAGCATGGCACGGTCAACGTTCTGGCTGTCGATTCCTACGGTGACGTGGCCGGGATCACAAGCACGAGCGGCCTGAGCTGGAAGGTGCCGGGCCGGATCGGTGACTCGCCGATCATCGGCGCGGGACTGTACGTGGACAACGAGGTCGGTGCGGCGGGGGCGACGGGTCGCGGGGAAGACGTGATCAAGTCCTGCGCCTCCTACTACATCGTCCTGCGGATGCGCGACGGACGCTCGCCCCAGCAGGCGTGCGAGGACGCGCTTGCGATGATCCGGGAGAAATATGCCCGCGTGAATCCCGCCTTCATGCCCGGCGAGAAGTTCGTGGCCATCAACAAGAACGGGGAAATCGGCGCGGCCTGGAGCTACAGCGGCGGTCGTCCAACCATGTCGGTGCGCTCGGCGGCGGGTCCGGACGTATTCACCGGCGTGAATTTCGTTACCGGCGAGGGCTGATCGTTCGATTCCGAACACCTCGTGCCAGTAGCGTGCGAAGAACCCGCGGCGGACCCCGCGGGTTTTTTCATGTAAGTATATATGACATATAGATGTGGCCAGTTTGAGCGGGCTGGCATGACCATTGCTTTTGAGGGGGGCGACAAGCCGGCCCCCGGGCCGGTGCACGGCAGGGCGGGGATGAATGGGGAAGGAAGGGATGATGATGAGGTACGGAAAAACTGGCACCGGCGCCCTCGCGCTCATCGCCATGGCAGCCATGCCGGCTTCGGCCGGCGCGCAGGACCACGAGATGTTCGAGCTTCCGGCCATCCAGGTCGAGGCGTTTCAGAATCCGCTGCACGTGGCGGCGATGGCGCTGTACGAGACGCCCGCCCGTTGGGTGGAGGCGGGAGAACTTCACGAAGCAGCCGCGAAGGAGTTGACGAAGAACGACGCAGGGCAGTTCTTCGGCTTCCACCGTGCGGCGCTTCTGTACGTATATGCCGGAGAGACGGGACGCTCGCGGAGAGCCATGGAGAAAGCTGCATCCGTGGCCGAGGCGACCGGTGATGTTCTGACGGCCGCCAACTCGTGGGTGGACGCGGCATTCATCGCGGTGGCCGAAGGGTTCGCCGGCAAGCGGCGGGCGTTCGAGGCCAAGGCGCGGAGCCTGGCAGGGTCCGCCCTGCTGTCGGCGGACGAACGTGCCGCGATCCTGGCGCGCATCGACGGCGCGCCCGCGAGTGCGGCCGCAGCCCGAATCGCGCTGGCGCAGAGGCTTGCATCGCCCACGACGCTGGTGGCGGCTGACTGAGCGTGAGGTGTCCAGCGCACCCTGATCGCCACTCCGGGTCGCGTAACGCGAAAGCCCCGTCGGATTCGTCCGGCGGGGCTTTCGTGTTCCGGAGTCACCAAGCTCTCAGTGGACGGCGGCCACGGCGCGACGCTCCTCCACGATGCGGGAGATCTCGTCCCAGTCGACGTCACGAAAGTTGTGCATCGGGCAGAATTTCGGCCCGCACATCGCACAGAACTCCGCCTCCTTGAAGAAATCGTCAGCCAGCGTTTCGTCGTGGTAGGCGCGCGCGGTCTCCGGATCCAGCGACAGGTTGAACTGTTCCTCCCAGTCGAATCCGAACCGGGCCCGCGACAGGGCATCGTCCCACTCACGAGCGCCGGGTCGCTGCCTGGCGATGTCGGCCGCGTGGGCCGCAATGCGATAGGCGATCAATCCCTGCTTCACGTCTTCGGCATTCGGCAGGCTGAGGTGCTCCTTCGGCGTGACGTAGCACAGCATATCCGCCCCGTGCCAGCCGATCACGGCAGCTCCGATCGCTGACGTGATGTGGTCGTATCCGGGCGCGATATCCGTTACAAGCGGACCCAGCGTGTAGAATGGTGCTCCATGACAGACTTCCTTTTGCCGGCGGACGTTCATTTCCAGCTGGTCGATCGGAATGTGTCCCGGACCCTCGATCATCACCTGGACTCCCCGCTCCCACGCCCGCGTCGTCAGCTCACCCAGCGTATCCAGCTCCGCGAACTGGGCTTCGTCCGACGCATCGGCGATGCTGCCGGGTCGGAGCCCGTCACCCAGGCTCAGCGTCACATCGT
>JAOTWC010000277.1 GCA_029863105.1 Gemmatimonadota bacterium
GGCGGCCGGGATGACCCCGAGCATGCTGCTTCCGAGGATGACTCCGGCCACGAGTTCGCCGAGTACCGCCGGTTGTCCGCGCCGCTCGGCCAGCTCGCCGAACAGTTTGCCCATGACGAGGATCGCGATGAGTACGAAGAACACATGGCGAATGGGAGCGTGGCCCCCGTCATCGGCCGCGTGTTCATCCCCCTCCGCCTCATCCTGGGCTGCCGTGTGCTCACCCGCGTCTTCCTGCGCAGGGTGTACCGGGCCGACGGACGCCGGGAGTTCGGCGGCCTCCACGATCGAACTCGGCGCGACGGCGCGGCCGCCGACGGATGGGAAGGAGCCGGCGAGCAGGAACCAGACGCCCATACCGATGGCCATCCAGCGGACCATCTTCCTCCGTCGTCGTGCGGTCACCATTGTGATTGCGCCCCGTCTACGATTTTCTGGATGAGGTTCTCGAGCGCCAGTTCCTGCCCCGCCTCTTCCGATTCGCTGTCCGGTACGTACTCGCCGATTCCGCTCACGCTACCCCCGCTCCAGACGATTTCGTTGCGCGCGAGATCGACGATCTCGATCCGGGCAGTGATGCTCACGCGTCTTTGGAACACGTCGGCTCCAATGTTCTCCCGGCCCGCGAAATTGGAGGCCTCATCCGAGTACCTGACCAGCTCCGCGCGTATCTCGGCATCGGCGTTCTCGCGTGATGCCAGCTGAACGCCAAGCCGGCTCCGAACGGCGTCGAGCAATCCCTGGGTGAACGGATCGGTGAGGCTGAACTGCGTCGTATGGTTCTCTATGGGAGCCACATACACGTCGTTGATATGCGGCGGCAATCCGCCTCCCGAGAACGAGTAGCAGGCGGCGAGCAGCGGCAGGAGCAGGGCGACGCCCGACTCAGCCGGAATGCGAAAGCGCGAAGATATCCCTTGGATAGCGTTTCTCCAGGACACGGATTTCACGAATCGTCCAGCGCACGCGGCTGCGCTCTCCGAAGTCACGGTACTCGGCCGACTCGGGCCAGTCCCGCCGGTGCGCCGCCCACGTCAACTCGACCTTATACCGCAGACGGCTTCGATGCCGCTCCTCCACCCGTTCCAGCCGTCCTCCCCGCACGAAGAAGTAGAGCTTCCTGTCCGGGCCCGCCGCGTATACCAGAACGGTATCCAGACCGACTTCGTACGCTTCGAGCTCCGCCCCCGCTTCCGGCCGGAACAGACCCGCCATCGCGAACAGCAGCGGTCCCGACGGCAGCGTGACGTCCTCGATCTCTCCGATACTCGAGAGCCGGGAGCCGGCCAGGGCCACGGCCATGGCCACTTCACCGGACGTGAACAGGTCGAGACGCAGGCTGTCGGTCGGGTTGAACCGCGCCGCACCGTCGCCTCGAACATCTCCGCGCCGATCACCATAGAACCACTCGAACCGCAGAAACGCCGGCCCGTCGGCACCCGTGCCGCGCACCAGGCCCTCCCCCACGACAGTGGGGTTCGCGATCGGAGGACGGGTCTCGATCGGCACTCTGCAGGCCGTGACGAGAAGGGTTCCGACCGCTGAAATCAGCAGCATCCGCGACTTGTTCAACGTCGCGCCAAGCTACCGGAGGAGCCAAACGGCGGCAAGAAAATCACGCGGCGTCTCCGCCCGTGCCTCCGGGAGTGCGGACCAATCCGGCGAGGGCCGCACGTACATCCTCCGGAAGCCGACACGGCCGGCCGGCCCTGTCCATGCTGAGCAGCACGCTCGTCGCTTCGGCGATCAGCACCGCGTCGTCGCGGCGGACCAACCGGTAATCGAACACCACGCGGCGGCTCCGAACTTCGGCGATGCTCGTGTGGACATCGACGACTTCTTCGTATTCCAGGCCCTTCAGGTAGTCGACCTCGAGCCTGACGACCGGAAGCAGAATCCCCCGCCTCTCCATTCCGGCGTACGACAGTCCGTTCTGGCGCATCATCTCGGTCCGCCCCAGTTCGAACCAGGCTACGTACGCCATGTGATGGGCCCGCCCCATCTGGTCGGTCTCGGCGTATCGCACACGGATTTCTGTCACACTGCCGGGAATCATCGGCCCTCCCTATACTTCTGTCCATGAGTACGTACGACAGCCTCATCGTATCCGACGCCCACCTCGGCGCCGCTCCCGCCGCGGGCGAACAGGCATTCCACGACTTTCTGGTCTTCGCGGGCGGCGCGACGCGCGACCTGGTGATCAACGGCGACCTGTTCGACTACTGGTTCGAATATCGCACGGTGGTGCTGAGCCGCCATTTCCGCACGCTCCGCGTGCTGGCGGACCTGGTCGATGCGGGCGTCCGCGTGCGACTCGTGGGAGGGAATCACGACTCGTGGGGCGGAGCCTTCCTGGCCGACGAGATCGGTCTCGAGCTGATTGACGGGCCCGTGACGACGGAGATTGGAGGAAGGATCTGCTTCCTTGCGCACGGCGATGGCCTCGGGAGCGGGGATCTCGGGTACCGCGTACTCAAACGGGTCATTCGCAGTCGGGCGGCGCGCGCGACGTTCCGACATGTTCACCCGGACTGGGCGGATGCACTCGCCGGACGCGTGAGCAGAACCCGGTCGCGGCACGGAACGGAAGGCCCCGGCGAATCCCGGTCGGGCGAACTCGAGGCTCATGCGCGACGGACTCTCCAGGCCGATCCGTCGATTCAACTCGTGGCGTACGGACATTGTCACGTCCCCTCGCTGATCGAAGTGGAACCGGGTCGCCATTATCTCAACACGGGCGACTGGATCCGGCATTGCACGTGGGGGTCGGTCGGCCGGGACGAGGTCCGGCTGCATCGCTGGCACGGCCGGGACTGAGGAGGCTCAGAACCCGGGTACCGGGATGGATACCTGGTAAGCCATGCCGACGGTGCCGTCGGGCGGCGGCACCACTTCCCCCTCGAATCCCCACATGTGCGCCGACACCCACGCATCCACGGCGCTGGCGAGCGCCCAGAACCCAGCCAGCACGATCCAGTCCTCGCGTTGCTCCCGACGTGACTCGGCAAGGCCGGTATCTCCG
>JAOTWC010000279.1 GCA_029863105.1 Gemmatimonadota bacterium
TGGAGTCTGCCGCACGCGGTTACGACACACTGCTGCTCGAGGCGGGCGACTTCGCCCAGGGCACGTCCAGCCGCAGCACGAAGCTGGTCCACGGCGGCGTCCGGTATCTGCAGCAGGGGGACGTATCGCTCGTCCTCGAGGCGCTGCGCGAACGCGGACTTCTGCTCCACAACGCCCCCCACCTCGTGCACCATCTGTCGTTCGTCGTGCCCAACTACGACTGGTGGGAGGGACCGTTCTACGGAGTGGGCCTCAAGCTGTACGACATGTTGGCCGGGCGACTTGGACTTGGCCCGTCGGAACATCTGTCGCGCGACGAGACGCTGGAGCGAATCCCGACGATCGAGCCCGAGGGTCTCCGTGGCGGCGTGATCTACTACGACGGCCAGTTCGATGACTCTCGCCTCGCGATCACCCTCGCCCGGACCGCTGCCGAACACGGCGCCACGGTCGTCAACTATACGCCCGTCACGAATCTGCTGAAGAAAGACGGGCTCGTGCGCGGCGTGGCGGCACGAGACGCGGAGACGGGGGAGACGTTCGAGGTGTCCGCCCGCGTCGTCGTCAACGCCACCGGCGTGTTCACGGACTCCGTCCGCCGCCTCGACGAACCCACGGCGACGCCGATCGTCAGAGCCAGCCAGGGTGTACACATCGTTCTCGACCGCACGTTCCTACCCGGCCACAGCGCGATCATGGTGCCGCACACGGACGATGGCCGTGTGCTGTTCGCCGTCCCGTGGCACGGCCGCGTAATCGTGGGAACGACCGACACGCCGATGGACGAAATCTCGGTCGAACCGCGTCCGCTCGAGGAGGAGCTGGAGTTTCTGCTCACGCACGCGGTGAGGTATCTGACCAAGGATCCCGACCGGTCCGATATCCTCAGTGTTTTCGCCGGACTCAGGCCGCTTGTATCCCCGGGTGGACACGAGAGCGGCACGGCAGCGATATCACGTGATCATACGCTGCTCGTGTCCTCGTCCGGTCTGGTCACGATCAGCGGCGGTAAGTGGACGACCTACAGGAAAATGGGTGAGGACACGATCGATCGGGCGGCACAGGTGGGGGGCCTGGAGGAGCACGACTCGCCAACCGAGGACCTGCACCTGTATGGCTGGAAACTGGGAATGGATCCTGACGATCCGCGCAGCGTGTACGGGTCCGACGCCGACGCGGTACGGGTGCTGTGCGAGGCCGACGACACCCGGCGCCTTTCGGAACCGCTGCATGCCGACCTGCCTTACCTGCGCGGGGAAATCGTCTGGGCGGCCCGAAACGAGATGGCCCGGTCGGTGGACGACGCGCTGGCGCGCCGGACACGGGCGCTGCTGCTCAACGCGCGCGCCGCGAGCGAGGCGGCGGATGATGCCGCCCGGCTTCTGGCGGACGAACTGGGTCGGGACGAGTCGTGGATCCACAGCCAGGTGGCCGCCTTCCGCGAGACCGCGCTCGGCTACCTGCCGTGACCGTCTGAATCGGCCGAAACCTTCGCGCCCAGCCACTCGCCGTACAACTCCGGGCGTCGGTCCTGCCAGAACAGCCGCCTCGCGGTGCTGGTCGCGCTGGCGGTGAGGTCCAGGTCGCACATGACGATCGCGTCCTCGCCGGCCGGTCCCCGCACCAGCACTCGTCCCTCCGGATCGGTCACGAACGACTCGCCCGCAAACATGAGTTCCCCCTCAGCTCCGACCCGGTTGCACAGGGCCGCGAAGTACCCGTTCTGGAATGCGGCAGTGCGAACCTCGGCTTCGTACATGCCTTCCGGCCACTCTCCGACCGTTCCGGCCTGCGGAATCACCACGAGTTCGGCGCCGGCGACCCCCAGGGCCCGCATGTATTCCGGGAAGTGGCGATCGTAGCAAATCGCCACGCCGATCCGGCCCGCAGCCGTGTCGTACACGGGTGCTCCCCTGTCGCCCGCCGCGTAGTACTCCCTCTCGTGGAACCAGGCATAGTCGGCGATGTGCAGCATGCGCGTGGCACCGAGCAGCGAGCCGTCCGCGTCGAAAACGGGTGACGTGTCGAACGTGCGGCCGTCCGGCACTTTCTCGAACAGGTTGAACACTGTCACGAGTTCCAGCTCGCGAGCGCGAGCCGACACCGCATCGGCCGTCGGCCCCGGGATCGATTCCGCTGCCTCAAAAGCCCAGGCGCACCCCCGCTCCGCCGGAAAGAACCTGTCGATTGCCAGCTCCGCAAACGCGCAGACGTCGGCCCCGGCCGCTCGTGCGCTTCCCATCGCAGCCAGGGCCCGCTGCAGATTGTCGGCTCGGTCCTCTCCGGCATACTGTTGTATGAGTGCAATGCGCATCGGCCGCTTCCCTCCCGTCATCCGGTTGCCGCAGGTTGGGGCTGCAATGTATGACCCTGGTCAAACCGTGCGCACGCCCAACGATCTGGAGATCCGCCGTGTCATTCAGTGAAGAGAATCCGCGCGCGGCGCTTCGAACAAACCCGCGGGTGTCGCCCGATCTCGCCATCACCGTGCTCGTCATTATCTGGGGCGTAAATTTCTCGGTCGTGAAGTGGCTGCTGGGCTCGTTCGACCCGCTTGCCCTGAACGGTGTGCGGTTCGCGCTGGGCGCCGCCGTACTCGCACCGTTCGCCTTGCGGGGCGGACAGTTCGGCAAGTTCACGCTCCGTGATTGGATGGCTGTGGCGGCACTGGGGCTCGTCGGAAACGCCCTGTATCAGTTCTTGTTCATCACCGGAATCGACGGAACCCTGGCCGGAAACGCCGCGCTGATCCTGGCCATGACACCGGTCTTCGTGACCCTGTTGTCGGCGACACTCGGCCAGGAACATGTCCGGCTGGCGGGGTGGATCGGTGTCGTGTTGTCGACGGCGGGAATCGGGCTCATCGTGTGGTCCGGTTCCGCGGTCCAGTTCGGATCGGAGACCCTGCGAGGCGATCTGACGATGCTGGGGGCGACCGCAGCCTGGTCCATCTACACGGTTGGGGCCAGTCCGCTGGTTCAGCGCCACGGCGCCCTTCCGGTAACGGCCGC